>DATJCF010000153.1:0-6814 GCA_035514935.1 Rhodanobacter sp.
GGTGCAGGCCGCGCGGCGCGGCGTGACGGTGCGCATCCTGGCCGACCAGCTGTTCTCCTTCAACGACCTCGACCTGCTCGACCGGCTGGTGCGCGCCAGCGTCAACCTGCACGTGCGGCTGTACAACCCCACCTTCCACAAGGCGCGCACGCCGCCGCTGGAATTCGCCGCGGGCGTGATCTGCTGCTTCATGAAGTTCAACCAGCGCATGCACAACAAGCTGCTGCTGGTGGACGACAGCATCGGCATCACCGGCGGGCGCAACTACGAGGACCGCTACTTCAACTGGGACGACAACTTCAATTACGTCGACCGCGACGTGATGGTCGCCGGGCCGGCGGCACGCGAGATGGCCGACAGTTTCGACCTGTTCTGGAACCACCGCCGCTCCGTACCGCTGACCCACCTGCGCGATCTCAACCAGCGCATCCTGTCCGACACCGAGGCACCCACCTGGCGCGCACCGCATTACCGACGACCGCTGCGCGTGGCGCAGGTGCAACAGGCCGCGGAAGATCCGTCGTGGCTGCATGCGTGGCTGATCGCGCCGGGCATGGAGGTCGGCAACGTGGATTACTTCAGCGACATGCCGACCAAGACCCGCGCGCCGAAGCGCGCGCGCGCGCAGGTGTTCACCCGCCACATCATGCACATGATCTCGAGCGCGAAACGCGAGGTACTGCTGCAGACGCCGTACCTGGTGATGAGCGACCAGGCGCAGAAGATTTTCCGCCGGCTGCACAAGCGCCCCGAACCACCACGCATCGTGGTGTCCACCAACTCGCTGGCCTCCACCGACGCGTTCGCCGTGTACGCCATGTCGTACAAGCACCGCAAACGCTACCTCACCAAGTTCGGTTTCGAGATCCACGAGATGAAGCCGCACGCGGTGGCCGCGGCGGTCGACAACGAGCTGGCCAACCTGGGCATGGATTCGACGACGCCGGCGCCGGAAACCGCCACGCCGGCCAAGGCCCGCCAGGCGCGTTTCCACCTGCTGGGCAGCCGCGGCAGCAGCAGCCGGCCAGCCCCCTTGCTCAGCGAAGGCCGGCGCTTCGGCCTGCACGCCAAGTCGATCGTGGTGGACGACAGCTTTGCCATGGTCGGCTCGCACAACTTCGATCCACGCTCGGACCACTACAACACCGAGTCGGGCGTCATCGTCTACGACCAGCATTTTGCCGACGAACTGCGCGAATCCATCCTGCGCGACACGCAACCGGAAAATGCCTGGGTGATCGCGCCACGCCGCCCCGTGGTGCCGGTGCTGACCGACATCAACCAGGCCATCGGCACGGTTTCCGAACACCTGCCATTGTTCGACCTGTGGCCGTTCCGCTACGCCACCAGCTACGACTTGAAGCCCGGCTGCCAGCCCCTGCTTGCCAGCGACCCCAACTTCTTCAACTGCTACCGGCCAGTGGGCGATTTCCCGGACGTGGCGCTGTCACCGAAGCTGATCATCACGCGGCTGATTACCGCGTTCGGCGTGGGGGCGAAAGGCGTGCTGTGATCTCGTGGGCGCGACTTCGGTCGCGCCCACAGGCTCAAGACCTTCGGTCACCGCAGGCGATCGGGAGCTCTTCGCCCTGGACAGGCACCGCTTCAGGGTGCACGGGCAAGGCTGTCCTGGTGCGAGGAGAAGCGCATTGGCAGCTCGCCGCTGACACCGGCGGGGTGATCGGCCGGTACGGCGAAGCGCCAGCCGCGCACGCTGCGCAAGGCATGCTCGTCCAGCACCGGGTCACCGCTGGATTCGACCAGGCTGGCGCGGTCGACCTGGCCGCGGCCATCGGTATCGACGTGCACCACCACGCGGCCATCCAGATGGCCGCGCAGCCTGTACCACGGCTGCGTGGTGTCATACGGCATCGCCACCGGTTCCAGCGGAGCTGGTGGTGTCGGCGCGGCCGCAGGCGTCACTTCCTGCGGCGCGGTGCGAACGACCTTCGCCACGTGCACCGGTGCATGCGCATGCCGCTGCACGGATGCCTTGGCGATGGTCGCCGAATGACGGGTTGGCGTCTTCGCCACCGGGCCGCTCCAGCCGGCCGTCAGCGTGCTGAGCCAGCCGGTGCCGGCGATGCCGCCGGCCAGCAGCAGCAAGCTAAGACCGGTAGTGGTGCGAAGACGTGGCATGTCGATACGGGCCGCGGCTCACGGCCGCTCGAGAATCGCGGTGACGCCCATGCCGCCGGCGGTGCAGATCGAGATCAGCCCGCGGCCGCTGCCCTTCTGCTCCAGCAGCTTGGCCAGCGTGGCGATGATGCGCGCGCCGGTGGCAGCGAACGGATGACCCACGGCCAGGCTGGAACCGTGCACGTTGAGCCTGGCCGGGTCGATCGAACCCAGCGGCGCATCCCGCCCCAGCCGGTTCTTGCAGTACTCGGCCGATTCCCACGCGCGCAAGGTGCACAACACCTGCGCCGCGAACGCCTCGTGGATTTCGTAGTAATCGAAATCCTGCAGGGTGAGGCCGTTGCGCGCCAGCAGGCGCGGCACGGCGACGGTGGGCGCCATCAGCAGGCCTTCGCCGTGCACGAAATCCACCGCGGCCACTTCGGCGTCGCGCAGATAGGCCTGGATTTTCAGGCCATGGCGCGCGGCCCAGTCATCACTGGCCAGCAGCACCGCAGCCGAACCGTCGGACAAGCCGGTGGAGTTGCCCGCCGTCAGCGTGCCCTGGCCGGAGCGCTTGTCGAAAGCCGGCTTCAGCGACGCCAGTTTTTCCAGCGTGGAATCCGGGCGTAGGAAACCGTCGCGCTTCAGCCCGCGGAACGGCACCACCAGATCATCGAAGAAGCCGCTCTCGTACGCCGCCGCCAGCTTGCGATGGCTGTCCAGCGCCAGCTGATCCTGCGCTTCGCGGCTGATGTGCCACTCCTTCGCCATCAGCTCGCAGTGGTCGCCCATCGACTTGTTGGTGCGCGGTTCGGCCACGCCGGGAAACGCGGGTTTCAGTTCGCGCAATGAAAACCCGTGCAGCGCCACCTTCAATTTGTCCAGCGGCGTCTTGGCCCGGTTCATCGCCAGCAAGCGCTTGCGCAGGCGCCGGCCGTAGACGATCGGCACATCGCTGGTGGTGTCCGAACCGGCCGCGATGCCCGCCTCGATCTGCCCGGCGGCGATCTTGTTGGCCACGATGATCGCGTTGTCCAGCGAGGTGCCGCAGGCGCGCGCCGTGGTGATGCCCGGCGTGGTCGGCGCCAGCCCGGACGACAGCAGCGCCTCGCGCGCCAGGTTCCAGTCCGCCGAGTGCTTGATCACCGCACCCAGCGCCACTTCGCCCAGCTCCACCCCATGCAGTCCGTAGCGTTCCACCAGCGCGCCGAGCACTTTTACCGAGAGCCCGAAATTGCCGACATCGGCATACGCGGTGTTGTTGCGGCAGAACGGGATGCGTACCCCGCCAACCACACCGACGCGCTTCTGCGTGTTCTCCATGCTCAGGACGATCCGAAAATATCAAGTCACACAAGGCTAACCCGCAGTGCATCCCGGCGAAACCCCACAGCGGCGCGGGATGGCAGGTTCATTCAGGCGGAAAGCGCCGTAACCGCCGCACCTCAGTGCCACAAAAAAACCGTAATCCCCTCTCCCCTGCGGGGAGAGGGCAGGGAGAGGGGGACACGCCGCGGGGAAACCCCAACGAAGCTACTCACAACGCCGAGAACTCTCCCCATACCCGCTAGAATTGATCTTCCCGCCCGGAATTCCCCACGTGGAAGCGCAAACGCTGCTCGACCTGCCCGCTGTACTCGCCCTCGAAATCGCTGCCGGGCAGACGCCGCCCCGGCTCACGCTGACCCGCGACGAGGCGGATCAGCTGGCCGAGCACGTGGCCACCGACCTGCGCGGGTTGGTCCCGCAGGTGGACGCGGCGCGGCTGGCGCTGGCCGGTGCGCTGTTCGATCCGGTGGAATTGCTGCGGCCGAAATTCCCGGTGTGGTCCACGCTGGGCGACCTGGCGCGCCGCGTGCCGCGCGGCCAGCTGGAAAACGTGGTGGCGTTCGGCAGCAACGATGGCCAAATGCCGGCGCCGGCCCTGGAGCCCTCACCGCATTACGCCGACGGCCCGATGCGCCTGCTGCCGCTGAGCCTGCTGGTGCCCGCCGAGCTGGCCGAAACGTTGTCCGAGCAGTGGGAGCTGCAACTGATCGGCCGCGGTGAAGCCGGCGCGCATACCGCCGACTGGCTGATGCGCACGCTGGGCATTCCGCTGGAACACGTGCGCTACCTCACCCGCCACGACCTGATGGCGCTGACCTGCGTGCAGTACGAGCACGTCAACCTGGCACCGCTGTGGGCGCTGCTGGAAGCGGCCCTGCTGACGCCCGGGCGTGAAGAGTCGGCGATGAGCGCGCGCGGCCTGGGCTGGCGTTACGCGCAGGGCACCATCACCGCGCAATCGCCCGCGCAATGGCTGGCCACGCAGCATGGCGAGCCGCCGCAACGCGCCCACGATTTCGCCGGCATCGTGTTCGAGCTGCGCCAGTACGCCGCCCTGCTCGACGCCCACCAACTGCCGCTGGCCATGGCCGGTGACGACAGCGAAGCCGGGCGGGGCTATCTGCTGGAAACACTGGCGCCGGCCGCCGCCAACGGCAGCGCGCCCACACTGTATGCACACGAAGCGCCGGGCCTGGGCGTGGTGGCAATCACACTGAGCCAACACGATGCCGACGGCTCGGTGCGGGTGCTGGCGCACGGTTACCCGTTGCATCCGCAGGCGCGCGACGCGCTGCTGGGCCGACTGTCCGAACGCTACGGCATGGCCATCGAGCTGCAGGCGCGTGGCGCTGTGGTGCTGGATGAAAGCGGGCGGTTGTCGGCACCGGCCCGATAGCGGGCTGCGCGGCAGCCGCCTGCAGGAGCGCACTCTGTGCGCGAACGGCGGGCATAGCCCGCCACCAGCGGCCGACCAGGAGCATCGCGCACAGCGTGCGCTCCTACATGTCTTGGCCGGCGGTGAAATCAGTCTCGTACATCCAGTACGGGCAACGCTGCATGCCCAGCTGCGCATAAGTGGCCTGCGCGCGCTCGTTCTCGGTTTCCACATACAGCCGCAAACCCACCGCACCGTCGGCGCGGGCACGCTGCGCCACCTCCGCATGCAGTGCGCGGAACACGCCGCTGCGGCGCGCGGCGGGGATCACGTAGACGCTCTGGATCCACCAGAAATCGCCGTTGCGCCAGTCGCTCCATTCGTAGGTCAGCAACAGGCCGCCCACGGCCACGCCGTCGCGCTCCGCAACCAGGTAGAAGCCGCGCCGTGGCTGCTCCAGCACGCCGGCGATGCCGCGTTCCAGCACGGCCGGGTCCAGCCGCTTGTGCTCGGTCTCCCATGCCATCGCGCTGTTCCAGGCCAGCAGGTCGGGGATGTCGGCAACCGTGGCCAGGCGAATCGACAGGGGCAGCATGGATGGCTCCGGTGGAGGGGGAGCGAGCCATGCTAGCGCATCGTCTTCACACGCCGGCGCGTACGCTGGCAGCAAAGCCAGCCGCCGAGGCGGTCTGCTTCTCACACGACAGGGTCGGGCGATCGCATGCAGCGGACGCCAGCGCCTGCGCGTGGCCAGCACCCAAGGAAACCGGAATTGAAAATAGCCAGCGTTCTCGATCTGTTGAAGTTGCGCCGCCTGCGCGCGTTCCGCCGTCGCCGCGTCGCGGCGCATGCGCGGCCGGAGCAGGAGCCGGCGCTGCGCTCGGAGCTGTTCAGCGCCGAACAGATGGAGCGCCACGGCGCGGTGCTGGCCGCGCAACACAAGATCAGCGAGCACTCCAACGCCGACCTGCTGCTGGCCCGCCTGGCCGACAACGAGGCAGTGCTGCTGCACACATGCGAACGCCTCACCGCGGCCACGCGCAAGCGCAGCCGGGTCACGCCGGCGGGCGAATGGCTGCTGGACAACCTGTACCTCATCGAGGAGCAGATCCGCCTGGCCCGGCGCCACCTGCCCAAGGGCTACAGCCGCGAACTGCCGCGGCTGAGCCAGGGGCCGTCGATCACCCTGCCGCGCGTGTACGACATCGCGCTGGAGATCATCTCGCACGGTGACGGCCGGGTGGACATCGCCAGCCTCAGTCGCTTCGTGATGGCTTACCAGACAATCACGCCGCTGAAGCTGGGCGAGCTGTGGGCGATCCCGATCATGCTGCGGCTGGCGCTGATCGAAAACCTGCGCCGCGTGGCGGCCCGCGTGATGGCCGACTGGCGCCACCGCAGCGAGGCCGTGGGCTGGGCCGACGCGCTCACTGCCAGCGCCGAAAGCGACCCCAAGAACGTGGTGCTGGTGGTGGCCGACATGGCGCGCTCGGACCCGGCCATGGCCAGCTCGTTCGTGGCCGAGATGACGCGCCGGCTGCAGGGCCAGAGCCCCGCGCTGGCGCTGCCGCTGAGCTGGATCGAGCAGCGGCTGTCCGAATCGGGCCAGAGCATCGAGCACCTGGTGCAGATGGAAGCGCAGCAGCAGGCCGCGCACCAGGTGTCGATCAGCAACAGCATCGGCAGCCTGCGCGCGCTGTCGGCGATCGACTGGCGCGATTTCGTGGAGCACACCAGCCTGGTCGAACAACGCCTGCGCAAGGACCCGGCCGGCATCTACCCGACCATGGATTTCGCCACCCGCGACCGCTATCGCCACGTGCTCGAATCGATGGCGCGCCACCATCACCTGACCGAGCAGCAGGTGGCCGACGCAGCGCTGGAATTGTGCGGCAGCGCCGAACCGCCCGCGCTGCAACAGCATGTGGGTTTCTACCTGATCGATGAAGGCCGCCGCACGCTGGAGCAACGCCTGGGCGTGCGCCCGCT
>DATJCF010000154.1:0-1901 GCA_035514935.1 Rhodanobacter sp.
GAACTTGCCGATGCGCACGTCGTTGACCACTTCCACCGACGGCAGCTGCATCTGCTCGATCGGCTGGCGCGTGGCACGCTCGATCGCGCTCAGCATGCCGCGCTCGCGCGGGCTGACGAACAGGATCGCCTCGCCGCTGCGGCCGGCGCGGCCGGTGCGGCCGATGCGGTGCACGTAGCTTTCGGTGTCGTACGGGATGTCGTAGTTCAGCACGTGGCTGATGCGATCCACGTCGAGGCCGCGGGCGGCCACGTCGGTGGCCACCAGGATGTCCAGCTTGCCGTCCTTCAGCTGCTGGATCACCCGCTCGCGCTGCGCCTGGGCGATGTCGCCGTTGATCGCGGCGGCGGCCAGGCCGCGCGCCTGCAGCTTGCCGGCCAGCTCCTCGGTGGCCTGCTTGGTGCGCGCGAAGATGATCATCGCGTCGAACGGCTCGGCCTCCAGGATGCGGGTCAGCGCATCGAGCTTGTGCATGCCGCTGACGAACCAGTAGCGCTGGTGGATGTTGGCCGCGGTGGTGGTGGAGGACTTGATGATGACCTCGACCGGGTCCTTCAGATGGCGCTGGGCGATCTTGCGGATCACCGTGGGCATGGTGGCCGAGAACAGCGCCACCTGGCGCTCGGGCGGAGTGGCCTGCAGCACTTTCTCGACGTCGTCGATGAAGCCCATGCGCAGCATTTCGTCGGCTTCGTCGAGCACCAGGAAACGCAGCTCGGAGAGATCGAGCGTGCCCTTGTCCAGGTGATCGATCACGCGCCCGGGCGTGCCCACCACCACATGCACGCCGCGCTTGAGCGCATGCAACTGCGGGCCGTAGCTCTGGCCGCCATAGATCGGCAGCACCTGGAAACCGGGGATGTGCGCGGCATAGCGCTGGAACGCTTCAGCCACCTGGATGGCCAGCTCGCGCGTGGGCGCCAGAACGAGCGCCTGCGGCTTGCCGGCGCGCGGGTTGATGCGCGACAGGATCGGCAGCGCGAACGCGGCGGTCTTGCCGGTGCCGGTCTGCGCCTGGCCGAGGACGTCGCGGCCTTCCAGCAGCGGCGGGATGGTGGCGGCCTGGATCGGCGAGGGTGATTCATAGCCGACATCGGCCAGCACGCGCAGAACGTCGGGATGCAGCGCGAGTGCGCCGAAGCCGGACGGAACCGGGGCGTTGTCGGAAGCGGGGGATGACATGGGGGGTACCTCAAAACAGAAAGCAGCGTCGGAGAGGCGACGCGCAAGCCAGCCATTCTATCAGGCCTGCCGGCGCCGCGTTACGGGCGCGGGCTGAACGGGTACTTCAGCCTCGCGCGGATATGCTCGGCACATCGCGACCCACAGGAATCACGATGAGCACGCTTGAAACAATGTCCCGCCACCGCTGTCACGGCGGTGTGCAGGGGTTTTACCGCCACGCCTCGACGGCTTGCGCCGGACCGATGCGTTTCGCGCTGTACCAGCCGCCGCAGGCCGAACATCAGCCGTGCCCGGTGCTGTATTTCCTGGCCGGGCTCACCTGCACCGAGGAAACCGCCGCCATCAAGGCCGGCGCGCAACGGCTGGCCGCCGAGCTGGGACTGATCCTGGTGATGCCCGACACCAGCCCGCGCGGCACCGGTTTCGATGGCGCCACCGGCGACTGGGAGTTCGGCGAAGGCGCGGGTTTCTATGTCGATGCCACGCAGGCGCCGTGGTCAGCGCGCTTCCGCATGCACAGCTACGTGGTCGATGAACTGCCCGCGTTGATCGCCGCCAACTTCCCCGCCGATACCACGCGCAGCGGCATCTGCGGCCATTCCATGGGCGGTCACGGCGCGCTGACCATCGCGCTGAAACATCCCGGGCGTTACCGCTCGGTTTCCGCTTTCGCGCCGATCGTGGCGCCCAGCCAGGTGCCGTGGGGACGCAAGGCG
>DATJCF010000155.1:0-14940 GCA_035514935.1 Rhodanobacter sp.
GGTCAGGAGCACGTCTGGCGTGACCCGCCAGGTCGCTGTCGATCCGTCGGGTCGTTACGACATCGGTTCGCTGCCGCTGGGCAGCTATACGGTTACCTTGCAGCGCGATGGCAAGGACGTGGATTCCCGTTCCAACGTCACTTTGCGCGTGGGTTCGGGCACGGAAGTCTCCTTCGGCGGCGCCGAGGGCGCGCGGAACCTCGCCGCGGTCACGGTTCAGGCGAACGCCTTGCCGACCATCGACGTGACCGGCGTCGACTCACGCACCGTCATCACCGCCGAGCAGCTGGCCAAGTTGCCACTGGCCCGCAGTGCTGAAGCCATCGCCTTGCTGGCTCCCGGGGTCACCGAAGGCAGCGACTTGTTCGTCAATGCAACGGGCGGCTCGGTGGTGTCGTTCGGCGGCGCGTCGGTGACCGAGAATGCCTATTACCTCAATGGCTTCAACACCACCGATCCGCTAAGCGGCTTTGGTGGCATTAGCCTGCCGTACGGCGCCATCGACCAGCAGGAAATTCTGAGCGGTGGTTACGGCGCAGCCTACGGTCGCTCCGATGGTGGCGTGATCAGCCAGGTCGGCAAGCGCGGTACCAATGAGTGGCATTTCGGTGCCCAGATCCAGTGGACCCCGGACGACCTCAAGGCTGATCCGGACGACTGGTACTACCGCAACAAGGACGGCTCGCGCGGCGACATCCGCCAGTACCGCCACGACAACAAGGATTGGATCACGACCGTGGACGCCTATGTCGGCGGCCCGCTGATCGAAGACAAGCTGTTTATTTTTGCTGCGGTCGAAGCCGAGCGCCGCCAAGGCCAGAAGACGGGTTCCGACGCCGCTCCGTACGTTACGCATTACCGCTATGACAACCCGAAGTGGTACGCCAAGCTGGATAGGAACATCACCGATCGCAACATTCTTGAAGTCACCGCGGCGTCGAACAAGTCGTCTTATGCAGGCACGATGAACAGCTTCGACTACGACACCCAGGAGGAGGGTGGTTTCAACAGCTACGACACCAGCACAAAGAACGGTGCGGACGTCTATCTGGGCAAGTTCACCAGCTACATCACCGATGACCTGACCGCCACCGTGATGTACGGCAAGATGAAGGGCACCTGGTACAGCGATCCCCCCGGATACGATCCGACCTATCCGTACTTGTTCGGCTATCCCGATCAGAACCCGAACGTGCCCGGCTTCGGCAACCAGAACACCCAGACGGTGTCTACCATCAATCTGCCCGGCCACCGTTCCACCAGCACCAACTTGCGCATTGACCTGAGCTACAAGCTTGGCGACCACACCATCACCGGTGGTATCGATAATCAGACCGTCAGCAATATCGACGCGGGTACCAAGTTCCCGGACTCGGGCCTGAACTACGCTTGGGAATACAACCAAAACGTCGATAGCGACGGCAACCCGCTGCCCGATACTTACGTTTCCGGCGGTCCGGAGACTGGCGCAGGCTGGGAAAACCGCCCATGGGTGGCCAACACCGCAACACAGCCCGGCGGTGCGGACGGCTACTACGTTGCAAAGTACCGGTATCACGACAACGGGTCGTTCCGTGTTATGCAGCGCGCCCAGTACATCGAGGACAGCTGGCAGATCAGTGATCGCTGGCTGGTCAAGCTGGGTCTGCGCAACGACCAGTTCACGAACTACAACGCCGCTGGCGAACCTTACCTGCGCCTGACGTCGCCGCAGTGGGCTCCGCGCCTGGGCTTCAGCTGGGACGTCAACGGCGACTCCAGCTTCAAGGTCTACGGCAACGCCGGTCGTTATTACCTTGCCCTGCCCAGCAGCGTGGCGCAGCGTTCGGCGGGTTCGTCGCTGTACACCCGCGAGTACTACACCTACGACGATATCGATGAGAACGGTATTCCTGTCGGCCTGCATGCCCTGGACACCAGCGTGGGTGCTGGCCAGCCGTTCTCGGCCAATGGCGAATACGGCCAGCCGCGTGACCCGAAGGTGGGCTCGGCGGGGGATCTGACGTCCGAGTATCAGGACGAGTACATCTTCGGCTTCGACAAGTCGCTGGGTGATGCGTGGGTCTACGGTGCCAAGGCCACCTACCGCAATCTTCGCAACGCGATCGACGACATCGGTGATGCGCCCTCGATCATCGCCAAGATGACCGAGATGGGTATCGATCCCACCACCTACGATCCGGGCGAAATCCCGGGCAGCTTCCTGATGAACCCGGGCAAGGATGCGGTGTATTCGATCAAGAAGCTGGATGGCGGCTATTACGAAGTGCCGATGCGCTGGAAGGAAGATTTCGGCTTCAACACCACCATGAAGCGTCACTACTACGGCCTCGATCTGTACTTGGAGCATCCGTTTGACGGCAAGTGGTTCGGCAAGATCGACTACCTGTTCTCGCGCAGCTACGGCAACAGCGAAGGCCAGGTGCGCTCGGATATCGGCCAGTCCGATGTGTCGGCAACGGTGGACTGGGATTACGCCCAGGTCATGGATTACGCCAATGGCGCGCTTGCCAATGATCGTCGTCACCAGTTGAAGGCGTATGGTTCGTATCAGATCGCTCCGGAATGGATGATCTCGGGCAACTTGGCCATCGCGTCCGGTGCGCCGAAGACCTGCCTGGGCCGGTACGGTGTGGAGCAGACCAATCCTGGCCTGAGCTATGGCTCGTATTACCACTTCTGCAACGGCGTGCCGACTTCGCCGGGTGACACGCGTCATCCTTGGACGTACCGCTTGGATCTGAGCGCCGAGTATCGTCCGGAGTGGGCGGGCAAGAAACTGGCTTTCAACGCCATGGTTTACAACGTGTTTGACAATCAGGTAATCACGCAGACCTATCCGATTTCGACGAGCGTAAACTATGGTCGTCCGTATGGTGCGACCACCCCGCGCTACTTCCGCTTCGGTGTGTCGTACGACTATTGATGAGCTAGTTCAACAGCTTATTGCTGGTTGAGTAACGAAAAAGGCCGCCGGTTATCCGGCGGCCTTTTTTTGGAATGTCGGGATTGAACGGAGCTTCGCCCCTATCGGATTTCCTGAAGCCCCGCGCCAATGCGGTTTTGCGGGGCCGCGGCCAGCGCGGAATGTTACGGTTCCGCATGGAAACGCCATTGACTTTTCCGGCCGCACTGTTTCCGCTATGCTCCGGGTTTCCCCCGCGAATGACTGTGGCGTTACGGCGTCTGACAGGTTCGTGTCCGTTGAACGCAGAATTCGAGGTTCCCCCCATGCGCAAGCTGGTTTTGTCGCTGACGTCACTTGCGGCGTTGGTTTTGGCCGGGTGCAATGCATCCCCTTCGTCGCAGCAGAACGGAGCGGGCCTTGCCGCGTCGGGCAGCGCGGCTTCCGGCGTCGTGGCCAATGTGGTGAGCGGCACGGTCGCTTTGCGCGAGCCGGCGCAGTTGTCGCCGAACGCGAAATTGGTGATCAGCCTGGTCAATGTGTCGTCAACGGCACAGTCCGGTACGGCGCCGCTGGCCAGCAAGACGGTGTCGCCCGCGACGACGTTTCCGCAGTCGTTCGAACTCACTTTCGATCCCGCCAAAGTCAATCCGTCGGATCTGTATGTCGTCAAGGTCCAGTTGACCGATGGAGAACGCCATTACTCCATGCCACTGCAGGCCCCCGTGCTGACCAACGGCGCCAAGAACGAGGTATCGATCCAGCTGGTGGCCGAGCAGACTGCGGCGGAGAAGGACTTGGCTGCGTTCAATTCATTGGAGCAGCAGATCGGCGGCATGATCGTCAAGAGCGGCACCAAGCTGGGTGACGGTGTCTCCCGCAGTTGGCAGGTTTTCCGTCAGGCCGGTGATATCAAGTTCATCCGTGAGCTGGTGGATTACGGCGACAAGGGCTTTACCAGCACCGATTTCGCCTACCGGGATGGCAAGCCGTGGGCGGCGGTGCAGCAGAAGAAGGCCAGCCGGAACGCCAAGCCGACGTCCACCGACAGCGCGAGCTGGGCCGAGAACGGTACCCTGGTGCTGAAGCTGCATGAGTCTGGCGGCAAGACCGAGACGCTGGATTCCGATACGGCGTCGAGCTTGCACCAACAGGCCGTGAACATCCTGAGCCTGGCGACCGGCGGCAAGAACAAGTAACAGCAGGCTTCCCCTGCATCAAATAAAAAAGCCGCCAGCGCAAACTGGCGGCTTTTTTCATGGCTGTCGGATCATCAGAAACCGATCTTCATGCCGATGTTGACGCTGTTGTACTTCTGGCTGTTGTCACCGAAGCGGCCGCTGTAGCCGATCCAGCTGCTGATATTGGAAGTCAGTTGCGCGGAGAGCCCCACGTCGGCCGTGCCCCAGCTGTCGTCAGGGATGAAGCCGGTCAGGGCAAAGGTGCCGCTCATGCTGTTGAGGCCGGCGCTGACGGTGCGCGGATCGGCCTTGCTGTCGTGGTTCCAGGCCACTTCGGCGTAAGGCGACAGCACGGTGTTGCCGGCCTGCCAATGGCCTTGCAGGCGCCAGCCGGCGGTGGCCACCAGCGCGTCGCGCTGCTGCCGACCAAACCACATCGCGGTGCTGTCGTTGCCGTTTTCGGTGTAGCCATTGATCTTGACGGTCTGCCATTCCACAGTGGCGAACGGCCCGGTACGCAGGTCGTTGAAATCGAACCACCAGCCACCGGTCAGCCCGCCGCCCAGACGCGAGCCGTCGGCCTTGCCTGTTTCGCTGCGATGGGCGGCGCCGATCGTCACGCGACGCTCGATATCCTTGAAGTTGGACTGTCCGAAGTTCGCGTAACCGCCCACGTAGCCGCCGCCGGCATGGTAGGTGACGTAAGCCTGGCCGCTGATGTCCTGCAGTTTGTAGCCGCCACCACCGGCGAAATCGGCGGTGTGCTGGCCTACGCCCAGCGCCATGCCGGCGGAGACATGATCGGTGGCGCGTACGTCGGCGCCCAGCGTGAGGTTGACGTTGTTGCTGTCGGTTTTCGGTGCGCCGTTGACGGCCTTGAAGCGCTGGCGGCCGTAATCGATGTTGACGAAGGTGCGCGTATCGCTGCCGGCGCTGTCGGCCAGCATCTCGTTGCGGATCGCGCGGGTCTGCGCATTGTTGGCGGCCAGCGGGGCTTCGCCCAGCAGCGAGATCTGTTCCGGTGCGCGCAGCACCGACAGCACGTACTGGCTCAGCATGGCGTGCGCCGCGGTGGTGGGATGCACGCCGTCGGCGAACAGGTAGCTGTTTTCCGTACCCGGCGCATAAGTGACCGTGGCGCCCGGCGTGCCCTGCGGCGCGCATTCCACCGAGCTGCCGCTACCGCCGGTGCAGGCCGGATCGGTGACATTGCTGAAGCCGTACATCTGCGGATTGGCCACCACCTCATTCAACAGGCTGTAGGTGTTGATCGGGATGATGCCGGTGCCCAGCCGCGAAATGCCGGCGTTGAGCTGACCGTTGAATATCAGGCTCAAGCCGCTCAGCGAGGCGGCCGCTTCCGCGCCCTGCGACCTGGCCGAGGGCGTGATGCCCACGTTGGGCAGGTTGAACACCAGGATGTTGGTGGCGCCCGCCGCCTGCAGCTCGCCGATCAGCCTGACCTCCTGCTGCGCGGCGGCGGCGACATTGGCCTGCACCTGCTCGGCCGTCTCGAACGCGCTGACCTGGGCGGTTGCCAACACCTGCGCACTGATCTGCGCGGCGACCTGTTCTGCCAGCGCTGGCGGCAAGCCCGCTGTATTGGCAGCGATCAACTGCTGCGCGGTCGCTCCGGCGCCTGCAGCGGTGGCGTGATAGAAAATATCGTTGGCACCGCCCCAGACCGAATAAAGCGCCTTGCCATCCACGGCGCCGGCCGCCAGATAGCCACCGATTTGCGAGGTGATGGTCGGCACGCCCGCCGGCGTACCCGGCGAATTGGTGTTGACGCCGGCGCCGCCCCACGCGTAGTCACTGCCGCCGGCCAGCGACGGCGCCAGCTGGAACCCCAGACCCGTCGCCACGTTTTCGATCGTGGTGGTGCCGGGGTTGGTGGTGAATCGCATCGGCACCGGCGATTGCGCGAACGTGGAAATATTGCCGCTGTCGCTGAGGCTGTCACCGAAGACAACGACGTTGCTGAATTGGGCGGCGGTGGCGCTGGCGCTGAACAGCAGCGCCGCGGAAATGGCCCCGGCGAGATAACGAGAACGCGGCATGGAAGGACTCCTGATCGGAAAACTTGTTATGTCCGAGTTACGTTAATCCAATCCATACGGAAGCGCATGCTGCGGTGCATGGCGGCGCTCTGACCAGAAGCCTGGGCGCCAGAAACGCAAGCAGCGGCTTCGCGTCTCTGGCGAAGTTTTCCGATTCCTGCGTGCTTCCTGCAGAAGCGATTACCTGTGGGAGCGCATCGGTTCTCGCCGCGAGCGTTTATTCGCCTTGGTGCCCGGTGTCGATCAGCGCTGTCGCGCCTTCGCCAGCGCATCGGCAAAAACGCTGTTGGCAGGGGCTGCCGTCGGTTTGGGCACGGCGCCGCCGGAGCGCGTGCCGCCGCGTCCATCGCGGGCACCGCCACGCGACGACGGCTCGCCATTGCCCGCCGGTTTGCCGGCGCGCGCCTGGCCCGGTTCGTCATCCAGCCGCATGCTCAGCCCGATGCGCTGGCGTGGCAGATCCACCTCCATCACCTTGACCTTGACGATGTCGCCGGCCTTCACCGCATCGCGCGGGTCCTTGACGAAGGTGTGCGACAGCGCCGACACGTGCACCAGGCCGTCCTGGTGCACGCCGATGTCGACGAATGCGCCAAAGGCGGCCACGTTGGTGACGCGGCCTTCGAGGATCATGCCGGGCTTGAGATCCTTCACGTCCTCCACGCCTTCGGCGAAGGTGGGCGCCACGAATTCGGGGCGTGGATCGCGGCCGGGCTTTTCCAGCTCTTTCAGGATGTCGCGCACGGTGGGCACGCCAAACTTTTCGTCGGTGAATTGCTCGGGCTTCAGCGCGCGCAGGAAGCTGGCGTCGCCGATGACGCTTTTCACCTCGCGGCCGCACTGGGCGATGATCCGCTCGACCACCGGGTAGGCCTCCGGGTGCACCGCGCTGGCGTCCAACGGATTGTCGCCGTTGGATACGCGCAAAAAGCCGGCGCACTGCTCGAACGCCTTGTCGCCCAGCCGCGGCACTTTCAGCAGCGCCTTGCGGTTGGCGAACGGGCCGTTGCCGTCGCGGTGCTTCACCACGTTCTCGGCCACGCTGGCGGAAAGCCCGGCCACTCGCGACAGCAGCGCGGCCGAAGCGGTATTCACGTCGACACCGACCGCGTTGACGCAATCCTCCACCCGGGCGTCCAGCGCGCGGGCCAGCTTGATCTGATTCACGTCGTGCTGGTACTGGCCCACGCCGATCGCCTTGGGCTCGATCTTCACCAGCTCGGCCAGCGGATCCTGCAGCCGGCGCGCGATCGACACGGCGCCGCGCAGGCTCACGTCGAGGTTGGGGAATTCCTTCGCCGCGGTTTCCGAGGCGGAGTACACCGAGGCGCCGGCTTCGCTCACCACCACCTTCGACAGCGTGTGCTCCGTGTGGGCCTTGGCGAGGCCCTTGATGAGTTCGCCGGCCAGCTTGTCGGTTTCGCGTGAGGCGGTGCCGTTGCCGATGGCGATCAGGTCCACGCCGTGCTGCTTGCACAACCGCGCCAGCGAGGCCAGCGACTCGGTCCACTGTCGCCGTGGCTCAAGCGGATAGATGGTGTCGGTGGCCAGCAGTTTGCCGGTGGGGTCGACCACGGCCACCTTGCAGCCGGTGCGGATGCCCGGGTCCAGGCCCATCACGGTTTTGGCGCCGGCCGGTGCGGCCAGCATCAGGTCTTTCAGGTTGTCGCCGAACACGCGGATCGCCTCGTCCTCGGCGCCTTCGCGCACGCGGCCGAACAGGTCCAGCGTCAGGTGCAGATGCAGTTTCACGCGCCAGGTCAGGCGCACGGTTTCGCGCAGCCAGGCATCGGCGGCGCGGCCGCGGTTGTGGATATCGGCGCGGGCGGCGACGCGGCCTTCGGCCTCGGCGTGGCCGTGGTCGGCGTCGGTATCGGGGGCCAGTTCCAGCTCAAGCACGCCTTCGTTGCGCGCCCGCATCAGTGCCAGCAGACGATGCGAGGGAATCTTGCCGATCGGTTCGACGTGATCGAAGTAGTCGCGGAATTTCGCGCCGGCCGCTTCCTTGCCCTCGACCAGCCTGGCGCGGATCTGGCCCTTGCTCCACAGCCAGTCGCGCAGTTCGCCGACCAGCGCGGCATCTTCGGCGATGCTTTCCATCAGGATGGCGCGGGCGCCGTCCAGCGCGGCGCGCACGTCAGCCACACCTTTTCCCGCATCGACGAAAGCCTCGGCGAAGGTTTCCGGCGGTTGCGTGGGATCGTCGCGCAAGCCCAGCGCCAGCGGTTCGAGCCCGGCCTCGCGGGCGATCTGGGCTTTCGTGCGGCGCTTGGGTTTGTACGGCAGGTACAGATCCTCCAGCCGCGCCTTGGTGTCGGCGGCGAGCAGGTCGCTCTTCAACGCGTCGGTGAGCTTGCCCTGTTCCTCGATGCTGGCCAGGATCGCCGCGCGCCGGTCTTCCATCTCGCGCAGGTAGTGCAGGCGCTCTTCCAGCAGGCGCAGTTGCGTATCGTCGAGCCCGCCGGTGACCTCCTTGCGGTAGCGCGCGATGAACGGCACGGTGGCGCCGCCATCGAGCAGATCCACGGCGGCGCGAACCTGTTCGGTCCTGGCGGCGATATCGTTGGCGATGCGTTGTTCAATGCTGAGCATGGGTGGCTTTCAATTCCTGGCGACGGCGCGTGGCGTCGGTTCACTGTGGTCGAACCGTCGATGATAACAAGCAGGCCAACGCTGTTCAGCGCGTGGTGCGCGGACCAGTTCGGCGGCGGATTCGAGAGGGCTTCGCTCGGGCGCCGTGCTTCAGGGCGACGGCGCCAATGCCGGTCAGGCGCTGAACGTGTTGCTGTTGCCGGTCGGCGATGAGGGGCTGCCGGTGTCGCTGGCGCGGGCGTTCAGCACCAGGGTTTTCGCCAGCATGTCGTGCAGGCCCTGGTGACGCGCGGTCCAGGCGACTGCCAGATAGCTGATCAGCGGAATCAGCGCGGTGATCGCGTTGGCCAGCCGGACCGCGTTGCGCAGTGCGCTGCGGGCAAAGCCGAGGCGCTGGCCGTCCATGTCGGTGACGCGCAGCCCGAGCGCCAGCTTGCCCGGCGTGGCTTGCCACCGTGAGCACTCGAAAAACGCGTAATAGAGAAAGCCCACCAGCAGCGACCACATCGCGGCGGGCCGCACTGCGCGGGAATAGTCGGCCATTGCCACCATCGGGGCGATGCCGCTTTCCACCTGGCTCATGAAGTGCTCGAACGCGGCCGGCGCACCCATCGACAGGGCGATCACGGCGGTGGGCAGCAACAGGATGAGATAGTCGATGATCCAGGCGCCGAGGCGCTTCCAGAAACTGGCTACATCCTCCAGTGCGCTGTCGTTGGCTGTCGGCAGTGGCGGCACCCGTGGGGCGTCGGAGGTTTCGGGTTGTGCCTGAGGGAAGAGCACCGACAGCGGTTGCCAGTCGGCCAGCCCTTCGTACCAGCCGAGGTCGGCGGGGCTGACTTCCCCACTGGCCAGCCACTGCCGGATGTCGGCTTCCGTATACGGGCCGTGGCGCTCACCGTCCCGACCGATCCAGACTTCCATCGTGCATGTTCCTGCTTGGTGATGCCGACCATGATGCCATGCGCGGGCGGGGGCGCGTTGTGGGAGCGGCTTCAGCCGCGATGCCTTTGGGCGGCGCGACAAAAGTATCGCGGCTGAAGTCGCTCCCGCAGGCGAGTCGACAGCTCAGGCCGCGTCGCGACGCTTCAAATGCACCAGCAGCAGGGAAATCGCCGCCGGAGTCACGCCGCTGACGCGGGCCGCCTGGCCGACCGTGGCGGGCAGGGTGCGCTTCAGTTTCAGCAGCACTTCGGCGGACAGCCCGCGCACCTTGTCGTAGTCGAAGCTGGCGGGAATGGCGGTATGTTCGTGGCGGCGCTGGCGCTCGATCTCCTCGCGCTGGCGTTCCAGGTAGCCGGCGTACTTGATCTGCACCTCGACCTGCGCGGCCACGTCATCACGCGCCACGGCGGGGCCGAATTCGTTAATGGCGGTGAGCCGGGCGTAGTCGATCTCCGGCCGACGCAGCAGATCCGCGGCGCTGGTTTCACGGCTCACCGCAATACCAAGTTCGCGTTCGACGGCCGCCCCGAGTCCATTGTTGGGGCCGGCCCACAGGCCGCCCAACCGCTGCATCTCGCGTTCGACGGCGTCGCGTTTGGCGCGCAATGCGTCGAAGCGCACCTGCGGCACCACGCCCAGCGCGTGGCCGGTTTCGGTGAGGCGCAGATCGGCGTTGTCTTCGCGCAGGTGCAGCCGGTATTCGGCGCGCGAGGTGAACATGCGGTACGGCTCGATGGTGCCGTTGCTGGTGAGGTCGTCGATCAGCACGCCGATGTAGGCCTCGTCGCGGCGCGGATACCACGGCGCCTGGCCTTGCACCGCCAAGGCGGCGTTCATGCCGGCGATCAGCCCTTGCGCGGCCGCTTCCTCGTAGCCGGTGGTGCCGTTGATCTGGCCGGCGAAATACAGGCCGGGAATGGCCTTGGTCTCCAGCCACGGATTGAGCCCGCGCGGGTCGAAATAGTCGTACTCGATCGCGTAGCCGGGGCGGGTGATGTGCGCGTTCTCGAAGCCTTTGATCGAGCGCACCAGCGCCAGCTGCACGTCGAACGGCAGCGAGGTGGAGATGCCGTTCGGGTAGATCTCGAAGGTGTCCAGCCCTTCCGGTTCGATGAAGATCTGGTGCGAGGACTTCTCCGCGAAGCGCACCACCTTGTCCTCGATCGACGGGCAATAGCGCGGGCCGATGCCCTCGATCTGGCCGGTGTACAGCGGCGAGCGGTCCAGTGCGCCGCGGATCAGTTCGTGGGTGTGCTCGGATGTGTGGGTGATCCAGCAGCTGACCTGGCGCGGGTGTTCGTCGCGCGTGCCCAGGTAGGAAAACACCGGTGCGGGGCTGTCGCCGGGCTGTTCCTGCAGCGTGCTGAAATCGATGCTGCGCTGGTCGATGCGCGGCGGCGTGCCGGTCTTCAGGCGGTCGGTGGCGATGGGCAGTTCGCGCAGTTTCGCGGCCAGTGCGCTGGAAGGCGGGTCACCGGCACGGCCACCGGCGTATTGCGCCTGGCCGATGTGGATCTTGCCGGCCAGGAAGGTGCCGGCGGTAAGCACCACCGCGCGCGCACCGAACGACAAACCCATCTGGGTGACCACGCCGCAGACGCGGCCATTCTCGATGATGAGGTCGTCCACCGCCTGCTGGAACAGTTCCAGGTTGGGCTGGCTTTCCACGATGTGGCGGATCGCCGCCTTGTACAGCCCGCGATCGGCCTGGCAGCGGGTGGCGCGCACGGCCGGGCCTTTCGACGCATTCAAGGTGCGCCACTGGATGCCGGCGCGGTCGGCGGCATGCGCCATCGCGCCGCCCAGCGCGTCGACCTCCTTCACCAGGTGGCCCTTGCCGATGCCGCCGATGGCAGGGTTGCAGCTCATCTGCCCGATCGTCTCGATGTTGTGGCTGAGCAGCAGCGTGCGCGCGCCGGTGCGGGCGGCGGCAAGCGCCGCTTCGGTGCCGGCATGGCCGCCGCCGATCACGATGACGTCGTAGTGGGTGGGATGACGCATGAAACTGCCCTGATCGTGCAAAAGGTGACGAAATACGCGCAATGGTACTGCCATCAACCCGTTGCGGCAGGATTTGGCTGTGCTGGCACGCATCCTGCTTTTTCCAGGCTGCACTTTCCCGGGCAGACGCTGCGCCCGGCGCGCCGAGATCGAACGACAGGGGTTTGATCGCGTACCGGGAAAGGAAGCCTAGACGGCACCCTTCGGGGTGCCGTCGCCTTTTGCGGGGCCGGAAAGCCAGACCCCGCGACAAGCGCGGGTTGCGGAGCCGGATAAAACCAGACCCCGCGCAAGCGCGGGGTCTGGGGGCTGCTTAGATCTGGCGTCCGGCGGTCTCAGGAACAGGGGGAATCCAGGATGACCGTGTTGCCGGACGCCAGAAGCCGGGAAAACTGGCGCGTTAAAGACCAGAATCGGTCTTGAAGCTTCAGCCGATAGTTACTCCGCGCGCGTGAACACGCAGTGACTGGCGCGGGAGTTTGTGTCCCATCGCGGCAACAGCTGACACTCCACGGCAGCCGAGGCCTACATTTCCGCTCGTGAGCGTATTTCCCCGTTTTTTTGGCATGTCCGTTGCAGCAGGCACGGTGGCCCCAGGGAGGACGTTTGACCATGAACTTCGATTTCGAGCCGGTGTATGCCCATCACGACCTGTTGATCGAGATCGGCCGCGTGGAACTGGCCATGGAAAGTATCGAGGAGCGCGCGGGCGAGGAAAGCTCCAGCCTGCTGCCGCGACTGGTTTCGCGCATGAACAACCTGCGTGAGGCGCTGGACCATCTGCCCGCCTGATCCAGCCCCTCGCGACGGACTACTGCTTCCGTACGTTGGCCACGATTTCGCGCAGGTTGCGTGACAACCCTTCGCGATCGGCCAGATCCTCGATGACCCTGCGGGCCGCTTCGCGACGGCCCGGCTCCAGCCGCTGCCAGCCGTTGAACGCGGTGGCCAGTCGCGCCGCCACCTGCGGGTTGAGCGCATCGAGCTGCACCAGTCGCTCGGCCAGGAAACGGTAGCCCGCGCCATCCGCACGGTGGAAGCCGCTGGGGTTTGCGCGCACGAAGGCGCCCAGCAGCGACTGCACGCGGTTGGGATTCTTCAGGGTGAACGAGGCATCGCGCTCCAGCGTCGACACGCGACCCAGTGCCGTCTCGCCCGGCACCTGTGCCTGCGCCGTGAACCATTTGTCCAAAGCCAGCGCGTTGTCGGCATAACGCTGGCGATAGTGCGCCAGCGCCGCCGGTGCCTGGGCGGCGTCGCTGCGCAACAAGGCCATCAACGCGCCAAGCCGGTCGGTCATGCCGGGTGCGTTGTCGTACTGGGTGGCGGCGAGTGGTTGCGCCACGCCGGGGTCGATCAGGCACAGCAGATCCAGTGCGCGCTGCTTCAGCCGGCGCCGGGCCTGGCTGGCGGCATCGAGGGAAAGGCTGGCTTCGCCCGCCAGCGCCAGATAACGCTGATGCAGCGCCTCGGCGCCGATACGCTCCGCCAGTTGCCGCTGCAGTTGCTCGCGCAAGGTGTGGATGCGCGCCGGGTCGACGCTGGCCTCCCGCTCGGCCCACTCCACTTCGCCAGGCGGCGTCAGCAGGTTGGCCAGCAGGGCGGGCTCGACATCGTTGTGGGCGAACAAGGCGGACAGCGCGTCGAGCCATGCCTCCAGCGCATGGTTGGCGCCGCCATCGCGCAACTCGACATAGGCCAGCGTGGCCAGCTGCTGGCTGGCCTCCCAGCGATTGAAGCCGTCGGGATCGTGGCGCAGCAGCAGGGCCAGTTCGGGGGCGTCGTAGTCGCAGTCCAGGATCACCGGCGCGGAAAAACCGCGCAGCAGTGACGGTACCGGTGCCGTCGGCACGTCCCGGAAGATGAAGGTCCGCTCGTCCGCCTCCAGCACCACCACGCATTCGGTTTGCGGTTTGGACGTCTGGCCATCCAGATGCAAGGCTATCATCCGCCCGTCGCCGTCGAACAACGCCAGCTTCACTGGAATGGGCAGGGCCTGTTTTTGTGGCTGGCCGGACGTGGCCGGCGTGTGCTGGCGCAGGGTCAGCGCATAGCGGTGGCTGGCTTCGTCGTATTCACCGCGCGCCTGCAGGCGGGGCGTACCGGCCTGGCCGTACCACGCCAGGTAGGGGGTGAGGTCGGTGTGGCTGGCTTCGCCCAGCGCGCCCAGGAAATCCTCCAGCGTGGCGGCGCGGCCATCGTTGCGCGCGAAGTACAGGTCCATGCCGCGGCGAAAACCCTCGGGACCCAGGCGGCCGGCGAGCATGCGCACCAGTTCGGCGCCTTTCTCGTACACCGTGGCGGTGTAGAAGTTGTTGATCTCGCTGTACTGCGCCGGGCGCACGGGATGGGCCAGCGGGCCGGCGTCCTCGGGGAACTGGGCGCGGCGCAGCAGCGACACGTCCTCGATGCGCTTCAGCGACGTGGAATTCATGTCGGCCGAGAAGCTCTGCTCGCGGAACACCGTGAGCCCTTCCTTCAGCGACAGCTGGAACCAGTCGCGGCAGGTCACCCGGTTGCCGCTCCAGTTGTGGAAATACTCGTGCGCGATCACCGCTTCCACATGGCGGTACTCATCGTCGGTGCTGGAGTCGGGATCGGCCAGCAGGTACTTTGCGTTGAAGATGTTGAGGCCCTTGTTCTCCATCGCGCCCATGTTGAAATCGTGGGTGGCGACCACGTGGAAAACATCCAGGTCGTAGTTGCGGCCGTACGTCTGCTCGTCCCAGCGCATCGAGCGCTCCAGTGCATCCATCGCGTAATCGCAGCGATCGATGACGTCGGCCTCCGACCAGATTTTCAGCGTGACCGCGCGGCCCTCGGCGGTGACATAGTCGCGTTGGATCGACCGCAGGCGGCCGGCCACTACAGCGAACAGGTAGCTGGGTTTCGGATGCGGATCGACGAAGCGCGCCCAGTGCCGGCCATCGTCCAGTACGCCGGCGCCATCGGGGTTGCCGCCGGCCAGCAGCACCGGGAAGCGATCGCGGTCGGCGCGCAAAGTGACGGTGTAGCGCGCCTGCACATCCGGCCGGTCGGGAAAAAACGTGATGTGCCGGAAACCTTCGGCCTCGCATTGGGTCAGCAGGAAACCCGCGTCGGCCGAGCCGGAAAGGTAGAGCCCCTCCAGCGCGGTATTGGCCGCGGGGCGCAGGCGCACGCGGGTTTCCAGCATGCTGCCATCGCGCGCGCCGTCGACCTCCAGCACATTGTCGGTGTAGCGGAACGCATCGGATGAAAGCGTGGTGCCGTCGAG
>DATJCF010000156.1:0-1552 GCA_035514935.1 Rhodanobacter sp.
GCGCTGGGCGAGGATGTGCGCATCGAAAGCCCCTCCGGCGCGGTCACCGTCCGCGTGCTCGATCCGCATCGGGTCACCGTGGACATGGGCGAGCCGCAGTTCGATCCGGCGCAGCTGCCGTTCCAGGCCGATGGCGTCGCCACCGACTACGTCATCGACGCCGATGGCGAGGCGCTGCGCATCGGCGCGGTGTCGATGGGCAACCCGCACGCGGTGATCCCGGTGAACGACCTGCACGCGCCCGCGCTGGAGCGCATCGGCCCGCTGCTGTCCGTCCACCCGCGCTTTGCCGAAGGCGTCAATGCCGGTTTCGTGCAATCGATCGATCGCGGCCACCTGCGCCTGCGCGTGCACGAGCGCGGCGCCGGCTGGACGCTGGCCTGCGGCACCGGCGCCTGCGCGGCCATGGCGGTGCTGCGCTCGCGCGGCGAGGTCGACGACTCGGTGGCGGTGGAACTGCCCGGCGGCGCGCTGCAGATCGACTGGGCCGGCCCCGGCCAGCCCCTGTGGATGACCGGCCCGGCCGCATTCGTGTTCGAGGGCGCATGGCTGGCCATCGACGCCATGCATTGAAGCGCGGCGGCGTCCATCGCACACTGGCCGTTCGCTGGCGGATCGCCTCTGCCGTCACCCGTAGCTCCGAGGATCACCGCGCATGACCGAAACGCTGCTCGACGACGCCACCCAAGGCCGCGTGGTGGCTGCCTACCTGAAAAGCCATCCGCAGTTTCTCAGCGACTATCCCGAGCTGGCCGCGCAGCTCACCCTGCCGCACGAAAAAGGCGCGGTGGCATCGCTGGCGATGTACCAGCTGCAAAGCCTGCGCGACAAGAACGCGGAGCTGGAGCGGCGACTGGCCGACCTGATCGCCATCGCCGCCGACAACGAAAAGCTGATGGAGCGCGTGCATGCGCTCACCGTGGCGCTGCTGCGCGCCAACACGGTGGAAGTCACCGCGCGCAGCGTGGTCGCCAAGCTCAGCGCCGATTTCCACACCGACCAGGTGCGCCTGCTGCTGTTCGGCAGCCAGCCGGAATTGCCGCGGGCGGTGTGGCTGCAGCAGATTCCCGGCGGCGCCGCCGAGCTGCCGGAGTTTGCCGATTTCCTGCAACAGCACGAACCCGTCTCCGGCCGCCTCTCGCCGCAGAAACTGGAGCGGCTGTTTGGTGACGATGCCGACCACGTGCATTCCGCCGCAGTGATGCGGCTGGACCACACCGGCATGCTGGCCATCGGCAGCAAGGACCCGGACCGCTTCCAGCCCGGCATGGGCACGCTGTTCCTGAAGATGATCGCCGCCACCGTCACCGCCGCCCTGGCGCGCGCACGGGACGTTGCCTGAGCCGGCGATGAGCCCTGCCAGCCAGGTCGATGCGTGGCTGCAGCGCCTGGCCAGCGAGCGCCAGGCGTCAGTGCACACGGTCGACGCCTACCGTCGCGACCTGGCCAAGCTGCTGCGTTTCATGGAGTCGCAGGGCGTGGCTACGTTCGACGCGCTCGATCCCAACCGCATGCGCGCGTTCATCGCTGCCGAGCATCGCGAGCAGAACCT
>DATJCF010000157.1:0-2794 GCA_035514935.1 Rhodanobacter sp.
TCGCACCACCCGGCCTAGCCTTGTCATCTTTCTATCGCGATAAAGGGATGACGATGGATCTGGCTACCGCCTCCGGCGTGCTGCGGCTGCTCGCCGATCCCACCCGGGTGCGCCTGCTGGCCCTGCTCGAAAACGAGGAGCTGACCGTCGCCGAACTGGCCGCCGTGCTGCACCTGGCGCAGCCACGCGTCTCGACCCACCTGGCCAAGCTCAAGGAAGCCGAGCTGGTGCGCGACCGCCGCGCCGGCGTGTCCGCCTATTATCGCGCCAACAACGAGGGCGACGAACACCAGCATGCGCTGTTGCGCTCGCTGCGCGAAAGCATCGACGACGCGCTGCTGCGCGAAGACGCCGCGCGCCTGCCCGGCGTACTGGCCCAGCGTGCCCGTGAACAGGGCTGGGCCGACACCGTGGCCGGCGACATGGAGCGCCATTATTCGCCCGGCCGCACCTGGGAAACCGTCGCCCGTTCGTTGTTGCAATTGCTGGCCACCGGCGACGTGCTGGACATCGCCTCCGGCGACGGCGTAACCGCCGAGCTGCTGGCGCCGCACGCACATTCGATCGTCTGCGTGGACTCCAGCGAGCGCGTGGTCGAAGCCGCCGCCAAGCGGCTCAAGCCCTTCACCAACGTGCGGGTGCTGCAGGGTGACATGCACGCACTGGAGCTGGGCGACCAGCGCTTCGACCTGGTGTTGATGCTGCACGCCCTGACCTACGCGGAAGACCCCGCCCGCACCGTTGCCGAAGCAGCCCGCATGCTGCGGCCCGGCGGTCGTCTGCTGGCGGCGACGTTGGGC
The DNA here is from genome assembly GCA_035514935.1 of Rhodanobacter sp. GTDB lineage: Bacteria > Pseudomonadota > Gammaproteobacteria > Xanthomonadales > Rhodanobacteraceae > Rhodanobacter. The sequence goes on from DATJCF010000157.1 coordinate 801, forward strand.
CGGCACGACCATCGCGCCGCCGTGGAGCCTTTCGACCATCGCAACCTGGGATTCAGCAGCGACCAGCTGGAAGGTTTCGCGCGCACCGCGGGGCTGGAGGTACTGACCTGCTCCCGCCTCAGCCGCGAACGCAAGGCCCCGCATTTCGAGGTCATCAGCCTGTTGGCACGCAAACCGTCATGACCCCCAACTTTCCTTTTCGCCATCCTGATCAAACGAGCATTGCCCCATGAGCGCCCTCCCCTGGATCCACCCCGAACGCGTCGCCCTGCTTGAGGCGGCGCTGGCCAAGCGCATTCTCATCCTCGATGGCGGCATGGGCACGATGCTGCAGGCGCACCAACTGGATGAAGGCAGCTTCCGCGGCGAGCGCTTCGAGCACGGCCACGACGGCCACGCGCATGACCACCATGCTCATGACGGCCACCATGCTCGTGACGGCGTGGGAAGCTGCGACCTGAAGGGCAACAACGACCTGCTTTCGCTGACCAAGCCCGAGATCATCCGCGGCGTGCACGACGCCTACCTCGAAGCCGGAGCGGATCTGGTCGAAACCAATACCTTCAACTCCACCCGCATCAGCCAGGCCGACTACAAACTGCAGCACCTGGCGCAGGAGCTGAACCGCGAAGGCGCCAAGCTGGCCCGCGCCGCCTGCGATGCGATGGCCGCGAAAACGCCGGACAAGCCGCGCTTCGTCATCGGCGTGCTCGGCCCCACCAGCCGCACCGCCTCGCTGTCGCCAGACGTCAACGACCCGGGCTTCCGCAACGTCACGTTCGAGGAACTGGTGGAGAACTACACCGAATCGGCCAACGGCCTGATCGAAGGCGGCGCCGACGTGCTGATGGTGGAAACCATCTTCGACACCTTGAATGCCAAGGCCGCCCTGTTCGCGTTGAGCGAGCTGTTCCACCAGCGCGGCGCGCGCATGCCGGTGATGATCTCCGGCACCATCACCGACCGCTCCGGCCGCACGCTTTCGGGCCAGACCGCCGAGGCTTTCTATTACTCGGTGCGCCACGCGCGACCGTTGTCGGTGGGTTTCAATTGCGCGCTCGGCGCCGAGGATCTGCGCCCGCACCTGCAGACGCTCGCAGGCGTCGCCGAAAGCTACGTCAGCACGCATCCCAACGCCGGCCTGCCGAACGCCTTCGGCGAGTACGACGAAACGCCGGAGGAAATGGCCCGCGTGATCGGCAGCTTCGCCCGCGAAGGCCTGCTGAACCTGGTTGGCGGCTGCTGCGGCACCACGCCCGCACATATCAAGGCGATCGCCGAAACGGTACGCGACTGCGCACCCAGGGCGCTGCCCTCACTGGCCACGGAGGCCGCATAACATGACACGCCATACCCGCCTCTCCGGCCTCGAACCGCTGGTGATCACGCCCGACCTGTTGTTCATCAACGTGGGCGAGCGCACCAACGTCACCGGCTCGGCGCAGTTCAAGAACCTGATCAAGGAAGACCGCTACGACGAGGCCGTCGAAGTCGCCCGCCAGCAGGTCGCCAACGGCGCGCAGGTGATCGACATCAACATGGACGAGGGCCTGATCGACTCCGAGGCGGCGATGACCCGCTTCGTCAACCTGATCTCCTCCGAGCCTGACATCGCCCGCGTGCCGTTCATGATCGACTCGTCCAAGTGGACGGTGATCGAGGCCGGCCTGCGCTGCCTGCCGGGCAAGGGCATCGTCAATTCGATCTCGATGAAGGAAGGCGAAGCTCCGTTCCTGGAGCAGGCGCGCAAGGTGCAGCAATACGGTGCCGCCGCCGTGGTGATGGCGTTCGACGAGCAAGGCCAGGCCGACACCATCAAGCGCAAGGTGGAGATCTGCTCGCGCGCCTACGAGCTGCTGACGAAGGAACTCGACTTCCTGCCCGAAGACATCATCTTCGACCCCAATATCTTCGCCATCGCCACCGGCATCGAGGAGCACAACAACTACGCGGTGGACTTCATCGAAGCCACCCGCGAGCTGAAAAAGCGCTTC
>DATJCF010000158.1:0-7126 GCA_035514935.1 Rhodanobacter sp.
TGGCGTCGGCGCCAACGGCGTCGTTCGGGGTGTGGTTTTCGGTATCGGACACGGGCAATCCTCGCGGGGCGCCGTTGAATTACAGGAGGGAGGATGTGCGTCGCGCGGAGGGCGCTGGGGGACAGGACTGTCCCGACGGACGCGATGAATCTAGCATCCGCCGCGTGCAGCCGTAAAGCACGCGGCGGGAATCACTGGATGGTACGGGGGGAGCGGTTCAGATGGCCTTGTCGATCATCTGGGCCAGTTGGCCCTTGCTGACGGCACCAATCTGGGTGGCCTCGACCTTGCCGTTCTTGAACACCATCAGGGTGGGAATGCCGCGGACGCCGTAGGTGCGGGGCGTCTGCTGGTTGTGGTCGATATTGACCTTGACCACCCGCAGCTTGCCTTCGTAATCCTTGGCCAGGTCCTCGAGCATCGGCGCGATGGCCTTGCACGGGCCGCACCATTCCGCCCAGAAATCAAGCAATACGGGTACATCCGATTCCAGCACCTGTTGCTGGAAGGCATCGTCGTTCACATGGGTAATCAGGTCGCTCACCGGGGATCTCCGTGACTGGGCAAAACGCGATAAGTAAACCGCGTGGTTGAAAAATGGGGCGGCCGCGCCCGAATGCAACACGTTCGAATGCAACTCGGCCGCGGCGTGCGCGCCGCGCCGACGGCGGCCGGGCCGGTTGAAGACTCCGGGAGCCGTCATCAGCTACACTCGGGTGCCCATGAAGCGCGGGTCGAGCCGGAAGATGGTCTGCCCTGCGGCAGGTTCTTCATTCCAGCGCAACTCCGGGCACGATTCAAGGGCGGCCTGCGAAGGCCGCCAGCCAGGGAGCCGACAACCTCCGGTGCCGCCCGTTGCGGCGCGGCCCGTCGGGCCTGGCGCTGGGTCGCTCGCTTCACCCGCGCATCCCGTCCTGCACCGCCCTGCGCCGACATCCGGCATCAAGCCGGTGCAGCGCTTCACGCCGCCGTCTGGCCAGGTCAACCATCCGCATATGTCCCAAACCGTACTCACCGACACCTTTTTCACCAACTTCGATCTTCAACCGCTGCTGCAGCAGGGCCTGGACGACAGCGGTTTCACCCGCTGCACGCCGATCCAGGAAATGACCCTGCCGCTCGCGCTGGCCGGCAAGGACGTCGCCGGCCAGGCGCAGACCGGCACCGGCAAGACCTGCGCCTTCCTGGTCGCGCTGATGAACCGCCTGCTGACCACGCCGGCCGTGGCCGGGCGCAAGGACAGCGACCCGCGTGCGCTGATCATCGCGCCGACCCGCGAGCTGGCCATCCAGATCGACAAGGACGCCCAGGCCATCGGCCGCCACACCGGCCTGAAGATCGCCCTGATCTACGGCGGCGTCGATTACGAGAAGCAGCGCCAGCAGCTGAAGGACGGCTGCGACATCATCATCGCCACCCCCGGCCGCATGCTCGACTACCACAAGCAGGGGGTTTTCAACCTCAACAGCGTCGAGGTGATGGTGATCGACGAGGCCGATCGCATGTTCGATCTCGGCTTCATCAAGGACGTGCGCTTCATCTTCCGCAAGCTGCCGCCGCGCGAGCAGCGCCAGGTGCTGCTGTTCTCCGCCACATTGAGCCACCGCGTGCTGGAACTGGCCTACGAGCACATGCACGAGGCCGAGAAGCTGGTGGTGGAAAGCGACAACGTCACCGCCGACAAGGTGCGCCAGGTCGTCTACTTCCCTGCCAAGGAAGAAAAGATGCCGCTGCTGCTGAACCTGATCGACAAGCACCAGCCCAAGCGCAGCATCATCTTCGTCAATACCAAGGCCGCCGCCGAGCGCATCACCGAGCGCGTGAAGCGCCACGGCTGCCGCGTGGGCGCGATCTCCGGCGACGTGCCGCAGCTGAAGCGGCAGAAGCTGCTGCAGCGCTTCCAGGACGGTCAGCTGGACATTCTTGTCGCCACCGATGTGGCCGCGCGCGGCCTGCATATCCCGGCGGTCAGTCACGTCTTCAACTACGACCTGCCGCACGAAGCGGAAGACTACGTGCATCGCATCGGCCGCACCGCGCGCCTCGGTGCCGAGGGCGACGCGATCAGCTTCGCCTGCGATCTGTATGCGATGAGCCTGCCGGATATCGAGGCGTACATCGGCCAGAGCATTCCGGTGGCGCAGATGGACGCCGAGTTGCTGGTGATGCCCAAGCCGCGCGCCATCGACGCCGAATTCGCCGCCAATGCCGCTGCCGACAGCGCCGCGTTCGGCGACGTGGTGCCGCCGCGGCCGGGCGAAAAGCCGCGCCGCTCCGGTGCTGGCGGTGGTCGCGGTGGCGAGCGCGGTTCGGATCGTTCCGACCCACGCCCGCCACGCAAGCCCCGGCCGGCTCCCGCCGCCGACGCCAGTGCCGAGGTGGCCGCCGCGCAGCCGATCCCGGTGCCGGTGCACGCCACCGAGGCGGCTGCGCCCGCCAGTGGTGACGCGCCGCGCAAGCCGCGCCGCCGTCGTGGTGGCCGCAACCGTCGTCGTGACGGTGTCGCCACGGATGCCGGCGGTGCATCGGTGGCCCAGGCGGGCGCCGAGCGCGCACCGCGTGCCGATCGCCCCACGCGCGAGTCGAACGCCGCGCCGGCCGAAGCGGTTGCCTACCATCGGCCCTCGCGGCAGGTGGCGGTAACGGCGGGCAAGGCGCGCGACAACGCCCCGGCGAAAAAGCCCGGTTTGCTCAGCCGCCTGACGCGGTTGCTGACCGGCCGCTGATCGGGTTCCACATGCGGTGGCCGGGACCGGTCGCCGCCGCTGTCGGAGTCCGCCACTTCGCATGCGCTTCCCTTATCCTTGTCGCTGGCAGGCCATGCAGGTGCGGGGAAACCGGTGATCCAATTCGAGCAAGTGAGCAAACGCTACGAAGGCGGCCACGAGGCGCTCTCGCAGTTGTCTTTCGAGGTACCTACCGGCGAGATGGCCTTCGTTACCGGTCACTCCGGCGCCGGCAAGAGCACGCTGCTGAAATTGCTGGGCCTGATCGAGCGCCCCTCGCACGGCGTGATCACCCTGGATGGCCAGAACCTGGCCAAGGTGCGCCGGGGCGGCATTCCCAAGCTGCGTCGCCGGATCGGCATGGTGTTCCAGGATCACCGGCTGCTGATGGAGCGCACGGTATTCGCCAACGTCGAACTGCCGCTGATGATCGGCGGCGTGGCGCGGGCTGAACGCGCGCGCCGCGTGCGCGCCGCGCTGGAGAAAGTCGGCCTGCTTGCCTACGAGCGGCAGTTGCCGGCCACCTTGTCCACCGGCGAACAGCAACGCGTGGGCATCGCCCGCGCCATCGTGGCGCGGCCCACCTTGCTGATCGCCGACGAACCCACCGGCAACCTCGATCCGCAACTGGCGGTGGAGATCATGGGCCTGTTCGCCGAATTCCAGCAGGTGGGTACCACCGTGCTGATCGCCAGCCACGACCTGCCGTTGATCAAGCGCATGCGCAAACGCGTGATCGTGCTCGACCATGGCCGGCTGGTCGCCGACCTTGCCGCGCAGGAGGTGCTGTGAACGCATCGCCGGAATACAACGGGCCGTCGGCGCAGACGCCGCGGCCACAGCGGTTCGCCAGCTGGCAGGAGCACCACGGCTGGAGCGCCGCGGCCAGCCTGCGCCGGCTGGCCACACGTCCGCTGGGCAGCCTGCTGACCATCGCGGTGATGGGTTTGGCGCTGGCCTTGCCGCTGGCGTTCTATCTGCTGCTGGGCAACGTGCAGAAGCTGGGCGACGCCATGGGGCAGAGTCAGGCGATCAGCGTTTTCATGCAAACCGGGCAGAGCGGCCAAGCCACGCAATGGCTGGCCACGCAGCTGGGCAACCGGCCGGAGGTGGCGTCCGTCGCCGTGAAAAGCCCGCAGCAAGGCATGGAAGAGCTGGCGAAGATGCAGGGTTTTTCCGGTGCGCTGGCATTGCTGGACGACAACCCGCTGCCTTATGTCGTGCAACTGCAGCCGCGCACCGACGTCAGCGCCGCCGCCGTCGAAACGCTGGTGGCCGACGTGCGCGCGATGCGCGGGGTCGAGCTGGTGCAGGACAGCGACAGCTGGCGCAAACGGCTGGAGGCGCTGCTCGGCGTGGGCAACCGCGTGGTGCTGATGCTGGCGTTGATGCTGGCCGCGACGGCGCTGCTGGTGGTGGGCAACACGGTGCGGGTGGACATCGCCAGCCGCAGCGAGGAAATCGGCGTGCTGCTGCTGGTGGGCGCCAGCGATGCGTTCGTGCGCCGTCCTTATCTGTATGCCGGCATCTGGTACGGCTTGTTCAGCGGCATTTTCGCTGCCGCGCTGGCAGTGGTGATCGAACTGGGCCTGGCCGCACCGGTAGCACAGCTGAGCCAGACCTACGACGGCAAACTGCAAGTGGCCGGCCTTCCCACCTGGCTGCTGCTGGCCGTACCGCTGGCCGCCGCCGCGCTGGGCTGGTTGGGTGCGCGGCTGGTCAGCGCCTGGCAGTTGCGCAAGGCCGCCTGAACTTGTGACTTGCGCCGACACCCCGCCCGGTGTCGGTGAAGTATGGTGGCAGACAGGGTCGTGCCGCGACGTGAATCGGGATCGTCATGAATGGAGTGGACAACCAGGAAGTACCCCAGGCGATCAGCAACCGCTTGCTGACCACCGCGCCGCGGGTGCTGGTGGTTGACGGTTCGCGGGTGGTGCGGCAGTTGATCACCCGGGTGCTGAAGGCGGAATTGCCGGGTGTCGAGATCGTCGGCTGCGGCAGCGGCAACGAGGCGCAGCAACTGCTGGGCGTGGGCGTGTTCGACTTCATCACCATCGCGCTGCGCCTGCCCGACATGGACGGGCTGGAGCTGGCGCAATTCGTGCGCGAGTCGGCGCCGCAATTCTACGTGCCCATCGTGGTGGTTTCCGGCGACGTGGACTCGCGCCTGCACCGCCGCGAGCTGGGCGAGCATGTCACCGATTATTTCGACAAGTCATTGGGTTTCCAGGCGCTGGCCGAGTTCATCCGCGGCTACGTGCGGCCGGAAAGCAGCGTCGAGGGCACCGTGCTGTACGTGGAGGACAGCCGTGTGGTGGCGCTGGCCACCCGCCGCATGCTGGAGAAGTACGGCCTCACCGTGCGTCACGTGATCAGCGTGGAAGATGCGCTGGTGCTGCTGGAAACCGCCCGCGCGCAGGGGCAGATCGGTGCGGACGTGGTGCTGACCGACGTCAGCCTGAAAGGCGAACTGACCGGCGGCGACCTGCTCGAACGCATCCGTACCGAATACGGTTACGGCAGGGGCCGGCTGCCGGTGCTGGTGATGACCGGCGACGAGAATCCGGTCAACCAGGCGGCGCTGATCAAGGCCGGTGCCAACGACCTGGTGGAGAAACCGGTGGAGGAAAAACTGCTGGTGACCAAGCTGCTGTTCCAACTGCGGGTGGCCCGCCACTTGCGTGAAGCGGCCGACGATGAGTGACGCCCCGATCCGGCTGGAAGCGTCGTGGAAGGCGCGCCTGGGGGATTATCTGCGACGCCCCGAGATGCAGGCGCTGGCCACCTTCCTGCGGGCGGAGAAGGCGGCGGGCAAACGCATCTATCCGCCCGGCCCGGCGATTTTCTCGGCGTTCGACCACACACCGTTCGACGCCGTCCGCGTGGTGATCCTGGGGCAGGACCCGTACCACGGCCCGGGGCAGGCACATGGCTTGTGTTTCTCCGTGCCGGTGGGCGTGCGCGTGCCGCCTTCGCTGGACAACATCTTCAAGGAAATCCAGCGCGACCTGGGTATCGCGCGCCCCGACCACGGCTGCCTCACGCCCTGGGCCGACCGCGGCGTGCTGCTGCTCAACAGCGTGCTGACAGTGGAAGAAGGCCGCGCCGGCGCGCACCAGGGCAAGGGCTGGGAAGGCTTCACCGACGCGGCCATCGCCGCGCTCAACCGCGAGCGCGAGGGCCTGGTGTTCCTGCTGTGGGGCGCCTATGCGCAGCGCAAGGGCAGCCTGATCGACCGCAATCGCCATTGCGTGCTGACCTCGGTGCATCCCTCGCCGTTGTCGGCCCATCGGGGTTTTCTGGGTTGCGGTCATTTCTCGGCGGCCAACCGGTATCTGGAAAGCCACGGTCAGGCGCCGATCGACTGGTCGCTGCCGCCGCGGGCCGCGATGTGAAAACCACGGTGGGTTCCGCGACGCCCTAGACGTCCGCCCACATGCGCAGCAGGTTCGCGTGGGATCGGCTGACCGTGTCGAAGGTGACGCTCTTGCCTTCGTGGCCGAAGATCTGCCGCTTGGCGTTTTCCAGATCCCACAGCAATTCGCGCCGGGCCGGGTCGCGCACCAGGCTTTGCACCCAGATGATCGCCGCGTGGCGACTGCCGCGCGTGACCGGGGTCACGTGATGCAGCGAGTTGGCGGGGTAGGCGATGGCGGCACCCGCGTCCAGCTTGAACGCGTATTCCATGCCGCCGGAATTGATCATCAGCTCGCCGCCGTCGTAACTCGTGGGCTCGGAAATGAACAGCGTGATCGCCACGTCGGTGCGCACCGCATTGCCCATGCCGCCCATCACCGGCGCGTCGACATGTTGCCCGTATTGCATGCCGATGTCGTAGCGGTTGAACAGCGGCAGCGTCGATGCCGACGGCAGCAGCGCCGTCTGCAACATGCCATTGCGCATGAAGGCGCTGCGCACCATGTCGCGCAAACGCTCCTGATTCGGGTTGTCGTCGCTGGCCTGCAGGTTCTTCTTCACCTCCCGCGCCGACCAGCCCGCGGTGCGCGCGCCGTCGGTGTAGGACGCGTCGCGCAATTCGCTGCGAAGGGCGCCGAGCTCGTCGGTCGTCAACACGTTGGGTACGCAAAGGATCACGGGATGCCGCCTGGACGCAGTGGAGGGGAGGGCGCGTTCGATGTGCAAATCATTGTATCGGGCGCTGGTTGGCGGGGAAACGCGCGGCGCAACAGATGTCGGGCCGTCAGCACCGTGCCCGCTGGATCAGCACCTGGCGCAGGTGGCGCCGGGCGCGATCGACCGCCTCGTGCAGCGGACATGCTTTCGCCAGCCCGGCCGCGATGCCGGCTGCGAGCATGCAGCCGGTTCCGTGAAGCCGGGTGGTGGCCACCCACGGCGCGGCGAAACGCTGCGTGCCGTGCGCGGTGACCAGAAGGTCGACC
>DATJCF010000159.1:0-8470 GCA_035514935.1 Rhodanobacter sp.
CAGCGAACCGGTCAATAACCCGTGGCCTTCCAAGGCATGCAATGCACCCAAAGCAGGCAACGACACATCGACCGCCGCCTCGCCGAGATTGAACACCACCAGCACGGTCTCGCCATCGACGCGGCGCGTGAATGCCAGCACCGGTTCGGGCATGCCGATGAAGCTGATTTCACCCACGCACAACGCCGGCTGCGTTTTGCGCCAGTGCATGAAGGCGCGGAAGCCGTTGAGTACCGAATGCGGATCGTGTTCCTGCAGCGCGACGGCGAGCTCGCGATGTTCCTGCGGCACCGGCAGCCACGGCGTGCCGGCGCTGAAGCCACCGTTGGTTTCGTCGTTCCAGGGCATTGGCGTACGGCAACCGTCGCGGCCTTTGAACTGCGGCCAGAACGCAATGCCGTAGGGGTCCTGCATCGCCTCGTAGGGCACGTCGGCTTCGGTGAGGCCGAGCTCCTCGCCCTGGTAGATGCATACCGAGCCACGCAGCGAGCACAGCACCGCCGTGAACAGGTTGGCCAATGACGACGATGCGTGCCCCCGGCCCCAGCGCGTGATCACCCGCTCCACGTCATGGTTGGAAATGGCCCAGCAGGGCCAGCCTTCGTCCATCTGCGCTTCCAGCGCCTGTACCGTGTCGCGGATGTAGGTTGCGCTGAAATCGTCGGTGAGCAGTTCGAAGCTGTAGCCCATGTGCAGGCGGCCGGGGCGGGTGTATTCGGCCATCGTGGCCAGCGAATCCTCCGACGAAATCTCGCCCAGCGCGGCCACATCCGTATAGCCGTCCATAAGTGCGCGTAGATCGCCGAGGAACTTCAGGTTTTCCGGCTGCGTGTTGTTGAAATGGTGGTACTGGAACGCGTATGGATTGTCCGGGCTGAAGCCGCGGCCCACGCGCTTTTCCTTGGGTTTGGGCGGGTTGTCGCGCAGCGCGCGGTCGTGGAAGCAGAAGTTGATGGAGTCCAGCCGGAAGCCGTCCACACCCTTGTCGAGCCAGAAGCGCAGGTTGGCCAGCACCGCCGCGCATACATCGGGATTGTGGAAGTTGAGATCCGGCTGCGAGGCCAGGAAGTTGTGCAGGTAGTACTGCCCGCGGCGCGGCTCCCATTGCCAGGCCGAACCGCCGAACAGCGACAGCCAGTTGTTCGGCGCGCTGCCGTCGTCCTTCGCGTCCGCCCACACGTACCAGTCCGACCTGCGATTGTCGCGGCTCTCGCGGCTTTCCTTGAACCACGCATGCTCGTTCGAGGTGTGGCTGAGCACCTGGTCGATCATCACCTTCAGCCCAAGCGCATGCGCCTTCGCCAGCAAGGTGTCGAAATCGGCCAGGGTGCCGAACAGCGGGTCGACGTCGCACGGGTCGGCGATGTCATAGCCGAAATCGGTCATCGGCGAACGGAAGAACGGCGCGATCCAGATCGCGTCGACGCCAAGGCTGGCCACGTAATCGAGCTTGCTGATGATGCCCGGGAGATCGCCCACGCCATCGCCATCGGTGTCCATGAAACTGCGTGGATAAATCTGATAGATGGCGGCTCCGCGCCACCAGGATGCCTCACTCATTCCGCATGTCCCCTTAGTTCTTGTGGCCTCGGCGCCGACGGAATCGGATCGGCTCGACTGCATGACAGGGGGCAGCTTAATGGCAGTGGGCAATGCTCAATACGAGCGTGCATACGTATTCATTTGGGGCATGTAACGCGTCGCAACACGACGACAAAAACGCGCTGGAACATGCCTGCGTCCCCGACAAAAACAGCTTGAAAATAGCGGTATTCCGCCCATCGACGTACACGGTCGCCCCTCACCGTGTTAGCGCAAACATTGATGCGAAGCACAAAAATGAATACGTATGCACTACCCGGTTGAACGCGCGTTTCCGCGCCTACCATGGCCCCGCATCGACAAGCCGCATGCAACTCCAAGAGAGTGCGCCGGCGAAGGTCGATCAGTCATCGATACGCGTAACCAATCATAGAAACTGGGGAGGGGGCACCATGGTATTCAAGCGAAACGTACTTGCCTTGGCATTGGCATCGGTCGGCTTTTGCGCTGCATCGAGCAGTTACGCTGCGCCGCAGGCGAACGATAGCAACGACCAGGCAACGCAGACGGCCGCGTCCAATGACGTATCCACCGCCAAGGCCAAAGCGCAGGCGAAGGAAGACCAGCACGTCAAGAACATGAGCACGATCACGGTGACCGGCTTCAGCCGCAGCATCGAGACCTCGATCGACGTGAAGCGCTACGCCGACACCGTGGTGGACGTGGTTACGGCGGCGGACATCGGCGGCCTGCCCGACGTTTCCATCTCCGATGCACTGACCCGCCTGCCTGGCATCTCGGCCGAGCGCATCAACGGCGAGGCCAGCGCGATCAATATCCGCGGCATGTCCGGCGGCTTCGTGGAAACCACCCTGAACGGCCGCGAGCAAGGCGCCACCAGCGGCAGCCGCGTGATCCAGTTCGACCAGTACCCGTCGGAGATGATCAGCCAGGCGACGGTGTACAAGTCGCCCAAGGCGTCGTTGATCGAAGGCGGCGTGGCCGGCACGGTGGAGATGCAGACGGCCAACCCGCTGGAGAACCCGAAGCAGTATTCGGCGGTGTTCAACCTGCGCGGCAGCTACAACGACCGTGGCAACGAAACCGACGGCGCCAACCCGCGCGGCTATCGTGCCAGCGCATCGTTCCAGGGCAAGTTCCTCAACAACACGCTGGGCCTGGGCCTGGGCGTGGCACAGATGTACCAGCCGCACGTGGCCGACCAGTTCAATGGCCTGGCCTACAACGGCTCCAAGGACGTCAACGGCGACGGCGTCAACGACTACACCAGCGAAGGTTTCGAGATGCAGCAGAACGGCGGCTCGGCACGTCGCAACGGCTTCATGGCCGTGGCGGTGTGGCAGCCCAGCGATTCGTTCACCTTGAAGGCTGACGGCTTCTACTCGCATTTCGATGCCACCAATTTCGGCCGCGGCTTCCGCGTGAAGACGCTGTCCAACGGCATCATCACCAACCCGCACCTGCAGCCGGATGGCCAGGTCACCGGCGGCACCGTCACCAGCGATCCGTCCAATCCGTACTACACCATCCAGACCACCAACGACGACGACAGCACCGTCACCAGCGTGTTGTCCGGTGGCTTGAACGCGAAGTGGACGACCGGCTCCTGGACCATCATCGGTGACGTGGGCATGTCGCGCGCCAAGAGCGATATGACCAACGCGGTGTCGTGGACGCTGCCGTTCAACGGGCTCGGCACCGACAGCCCCACGGTGGCCAACGACCTTTCGGCCAGCTATCAGCTGAAGAACCTCAACATTCCCGACGTCAGCTTCAACCGCGACCTCACCGATCGCAACCAGATGGCCCTGGCCAAGGTCGGCGTCTATCCCTACATCTACGAGGACACCACCAAGGCGGCCAAGCTGGACGTCCAGTACGACCTGTTCAACAACCCGGTGATCTCCGCGATCGAGGTCGGCGCGCGTTATTCGCAGCGCCGCTATGAAGCGGACCGCGCCATCTGGGAATATGGCAACGACTTCGGCCAGTACCAGAATGGCCAGGTGCCGCTGGCATTGAACGACGGCAACTCGCACACCGCCTGCTTCAAGGGCAACCTCTCGGGCTTCCCCTGCTTCCTCTCGGTCAACAGCCTGGCCGTGCTGGACGAGAACGGCATCACGCCCACCCCGACCCGGCAGTGGGCCAACGACTGGACCCAGATCCAGAGTGCCACCGTCAGCGAGAACGTGCTGGCCGCCTATGTGATGGCCGACGTGGACACCATGATCGGCGATCACAACCTCACCGGTAACTTCGGCGTGCGCATGGTGCGCAGCTCGCAGTACAGCGAGGGCCTGCAGAACATCGGCGACGGCAGCGCACCTCCGCTCACCGACGGCCTGGGCGTGGTCAGCACCAATTACCTGATGGTGCGCCGTGGCAAGAAGTACACCGACTACCTGCCGTCGGTGAACCTCAACTACCACTTCGACGACGCCAACCAGTTGCGCTTCGCCGCGGCCAAGGTGATGTCGCGCCCGCCGCTGAACAAGCTGATGGCCGGCGGCGGTTCGTGGGTCGACGGCAACAAGTACAACATGTGGGGCAACACCAGCCCGTTCCTCGACCCGTTCTACGCCAAGGCATACGACCTGTCGTTCGAGCACTACATGGACGACAACTCGGGTGCCATCGCTGCCGCGCTGTTCTACAAGAAGATCGATTCGTTCATCGAAGACCGCACCATCGACCCGTTCGATTTCGCCGGCGCCGGCATCCAGGTGCCGATCAATCCGAACACGCAAAAGCCGTACGAGAACGGCCAGTACCAGACCGCGGTGAACAACGACAAGGGCGGCTACGTCCGCGGCATCGAGCTGGATTACTCCAAGGTGTTCAAGTCGTTGCCGGGCGCATGGTCGGGCCTGGGCTTCACCGGCAGCTTTGCCTACTCGCAGAGCAAGGTGACGGAAACCTCCACACTGGGCGGCACGCCGATGCAGATCGGCCTGCCCGGCCTGTCGCCGCGGGTGATCAACGGCACGCTGTTCTACGGCTACAAGGGCTTCGACACGCGCCTCTCCGCGCGCTATCGCGACCGCTTCGTTTCCAACCAGATGTCCGAAGACAGCCAGACGGTCTACTACGCGCCGGAAACCGTGGTCGATTACCAGGCGTCCTACGCGTTCCAGTCGGGCAGCCTGAAAGGCCTGAGCCTGCTGTTCCAGGTCAGCAACCTCACCGACCAGCCGACCCGCACCTACTTCGGCAGCGAAGACCTGACCGGTACCTTGCAGTGGTTCGGCCGCCAGTACTACGTGGGCTTCACCTACGCGCTTTAAGTGATCGATCCCGGGCGCCGCAACAGCGCGGCGCCCGGCAGTTTTCCTCTTCAGCCCGGACCGGTCGCACGCTGGATCCGGGCTTTTTTTCGGCATGCGGCAACGCGCATCATGCGCAGGTGCCGTCCATCCGCACTCCTGGGGAACGTCCATGTTCTGGCGACCGTCCGTACTCAGCTGCACCACCACGCTTTTTGCCGCGCTGGCATTTGGCCTTGCCGGCAACGTCATCGCGGCCACGCCCACGACGACCAGCCACACGCCCACAACCCGCGCGGCGCCGTCGGATGTCTGGTACGAAATCTTCGTGCGCAGCTGGGTCGACACCGACGGCGATGGCATCGGTGATCTCAATGGCGTCACCGCCAAACTCGACTATCTGCAATCGCTGGGCGTCAGCGGGATCTGGCTGATGCCGATCAACCCCTCGCCCAGCAACCACGGCTACGACGTCACCGACTACTACGGCATCAATCCGCAGTACGGCAGCATGCAGGACTTCGAAAAGCTGCTGACGGAAGCGCACAAGCGCGGCATCAAGGTCATCATGGATCTGGTGATGAACCACTCCAGCGACCAGCATCCGTGGTTCCGCGCCGCGCTGGACCCGGCCGGCAAATACCGCAGCTGGTATCAATGGTCGCGCCCGGGCACCGACCTCGACGCGATCAGCGCCACCGGCACGCCGGCATGGCACGCGCGGGGCAGGCAGCACTACCTGGGTGTGTTCACCGGCGCCATGCCGGATCTCGATTTCGACAACCCCGCTGTGCGCCAGGAGATGATCCGCATCGGCCGCTACTGGCTGGAAAAAGGCGTGGACGGCTTCCGCGTGGACGCCGTGCAGCACGTCTATCTCGACTTCAAGGCCGACACCGACAACCCGCGGGTACTGGCGAAAAACATCGCGTGGCTGACGCAGTTCCGCGCCGGCATGGATGCGGTCAATCCGCACGCCTATATCGTGGGCGAGGTGACCCAGCCGTCGGCGGAAAAGCTGGCGCCGTATTTCAAGCCACTCAGCGCCGTGTTCGATTTTCCCCTGGCCGAAAAGCTGATCGACAGTGCGCGGCAGGAACGCAACGATGGCCTGGATCAGCTGCTCGGCCATATCGACACCACCTACCGCGCCACCACCGGCCGTTCGGGCGTCGATGCGCCCTTCCTTTCCAACCACGACCAGAACCGCGTGATGAGTCAGCTCGACGGCAACGCGCAGCACATGCGCATGGCCGCCGCGATGCTGCTTACCCTGCCCGGCGAACCGTTCATCTATTACGGCGAGGAGATCGGCATGCAAGGGCGCAAGCCCGACCCCGACATCCGCACGCCGATGCGCTGGAATCGCGCCACCCACGCACCCGGCGAAACCACCTGGCGCGCCGGCCATGACGACCCCGCCACCTCGGTGGAAGCGCAGCACGGCGACCCCGATTCGATGCTGGATTTCTACACGCGGCTGATCCACTGGCGCAGCCAGGTCAGCGCGCTGCGCGATGGCCAGCTCACGCCGTACCGCGTGGACAGCAAGCACGTGGTCGCCTACCGCCTCGACGACGCCGGCAGCCATGTGCTGGTGGTGCACAACCTTTCCGGCACGCCGCAGACGATCACGCCGGACAAGACACGCCGCATGCTGCTGCAAAGCAAACCCGGCGTGGCACTGCAGGATGGCGTCCTGCACCTGCCGGCCTACAGCACGGCCGTGCTGCAATGATGGTGCTGGCCACCGCCCTGGCGATGGCGCTGTCGGGTGCCGCGGCACCCGCAGCCGACAGCATCGAATGGCAGCACCGCCGCGCCAGCATGACCGTCGCCGGCGATGGCTTCGTACTGCACGGCCCCGACGGCGATCGCCAGGTCCCAACCCAACCGCTCGCCACCCATACCGCCAGCCCGTTGTTCGACGGCCTGTTCGCGATGGCGCTGGATGACCTGCACAAGGACTCGGTGGCGGCGATCCGCGACGACGCGTTCGACCACGGCCAGTCGATGCCTTGCCCCTGTTTCGAGACCGGCGAGAAGTGGCATTACGTGTGGACGCGCGACCTGTCCTACGCGGTCGACCTGGGCTTGTGGCGGATCGACCCGGCGCGGGCGAAAGCCTCGTTGCTGTTCAAGCTGTCCGACGCACGCGAACCCTCCGCGCCGCCGGGCCTGTACCCGATGCAGGACACCGGCTCGGGCGGCAGCTGGCCGATCAGCACCGATCGCGTGGTGTGGTTTCTGGGGGCACGACATCTGCTGGGCGACCCGGCGTTTGCCGACAAGGTATATCGCGCGCTCGCCGATACGCTGGCGCAGGATCAGCACTACGTGTTCGACGCCGCGATGGGGCTTTATCGCGGCGAAACCTCATTCCTCGACTGGCGCGAGCAGAGCTACCCCGGCTGGACCGCCAACGACGTGCGCTTCATCGCGCAGTCCTACGCGCTGTCCACGAATGTGCTGTATTACGAGGCCTTGCAATTGGCCGTCCAGATGGCCGAACGCCGCCATGACCCGAACGCCGCCGATTACCGCGCCCGCGCTGGCGCATTGAAAGCCGCCATCAACACCCGTTTCTGGCGCAGCGACCGCGGCTTGTACATGAGCTATATCGGCAGCGACGGCATGCCGATCGAAGCCTACGACCTGCTGGGCACCTCGCTGGCGATCACCAGCGGCGTGGCCGATGCCGATCGCGCCCGCCAGGCGCTGGCCAACTACCCCACATACCCCGCCGGCAGCCCGGTGATCTGGCCCGAACGGGCCGATCAGCCGATCTACCACAACCGCGCGATCTGGCCGTTCGTCAGCGCCTACGCCCTGCGCGCCGCGCGGGCGGTGAACGACCCCCAACGCATCGCACACGAGTTGCGCTCGCTGCTGCGCGGCGCCGCGTTGAGCGGCTCCAACATGGAGAACTTCGAACTGCTGAGCCAGCGCGTGCACGTGGAGGACGGCAAGCTCAGCGGCCCGGTGGTCAACTCGCCGCGCCAGCTGTGGTCGGTGGGCGGTTACCTGGACATGGTGACCGAAGGCGTCTTCGGCTTGGGCGCCGATGGCCGCATCGTGCCGAAGCTGCCCGCATCGCTGCTGCCGATGCTGTTTGGTGAGCACGAGCGCATCAGCCTGCAACTGCGCGACCAGCGCATCACCCTGCGTCGACCGGCCTCGGTGAACGGCAATCTGCTGGTGGCCGGCAACGTCGAGCAGCATGGCAATGAGACGGTGGTGGTGCTGAAAGCGATCCAGGTGGATGCCACGCCATTGCGGTTGGACGCGCCACTGTTCGCGCCGGCCACACCGGCGGCGCCGCAAGCCAGCCACCACGGCGACAGCTGGCAAGTAAGTGGACCCGCCAACAGCCGGCTTTACCTCAACGGAAAACTGCAACACCACGCTCACGCCGATCCAGCAACTTCACCTCGCCAGAACTCAAGTCACCCGATCCCGGTTTCCGCCGGGATGACGGGTCCGGGAGGCTACCGGCAAGCGGCCGTGCAACCGACGCAGCAATGCTTCAGCCTCACCACGCTCGCTGCCGATGGACTCGAATCCCTGCCCAGCCCCGCCACCTGCGTCGGCCCGGTGCAGCGCCTTGCCGGCACCTGGCCACGCATGTGGACAGCGCCGAC
>DATJCF010000160.1:0-8171 GCA_035514935.1 Rhodanobacter sp.
GCCAACCGCACCAAGCTCGGCGAATCCATCCGCTTCCTCAACGACATCCTGCTGTCGGCACCGTCGATCGTGATGGGCTTGTTCGTCTACACCATCATCGTGTTGCCCAGCACCGCGCTGACCAACGGCTCGACCACGTTCTCCGGTTTCGCCGGCGGCGTGGCACTGGCGCTGATCGCCTTGCCGGTGATCGTGCGCACCACCGACGAGATGCTGCGGCTGGTGCCGGCCACGCTGCGTGAGGCCGCGCTGTCGCTGGGCGTGCCGCAATGGAAACTGACCGTGCAGGTGCTGATCCGCGCCGCGCGCTCCGGCATCGTCACCGGCGTGCTGCTGGCGCTGGCGCGAATCAGCGGCGAGACGGCACCGCTGCTGTTCACCGCGTTCGGCAACAACTTCATGGCCATCAACCCGATGGAGAAGATGTCCAGCCTGCCGCAGATCATCTACCAGTACGCCAACGACCCGGGCGAATCCATGCACGCGCTGGCGTGGGCCGGTGCGTTCGTGATCACCATGTTCGTGCTGCTGCTGAGCCTCGTTTCCCGCCTGATCCTTTCCCGTACCAAGGTATCCCATGACTGATTCCGCGCCCGTCGCGTCGGCCATCGCGACCAAGATCACCGTGCGCGACCTGCACTTCCACTACGGCGATTTCCATGCGCTGAAAGGCATCGACATGGACGTGCCGGAAAAGCAGGTCACCTCGATCATCGGGCCGTCCGGTTGCGGCAAGTCCACCCTGCTGCGCATCTTCAATCGCATCTATGCGATCTATCCGAAACTGCGGGCGGAAGGCTCGATCGAGCTCGATGGCGAAAACATCCTCGCGCCCGGCTATTCGCTGAACCGGTTGCGCAGCAAG
Organism: Rhodanobacter sp.; assembly: GCA_035514935.1. Lineage (GTDB taxonomy): Bacteria > Pseudomonadota > Gammaproteobacteria > Xanthomonadales > Rhodanobacteraceae > Rhodanobacter. The sequence continues at coordinate 866 of DATJCF010000160.1, forward strand.
GTCGGCATGGTGTTCCAGAAGCCGGTGCCGTTCCCGATGACGATCTTCGAGAACGTCGCCTACGGCATCCGCCACCACGAGAAGCTGTCCAGGCCGGACATGGAAAACCGCGTGGAGCAGGCCCTGCGCAGCGCCGCGCTGTGGGACGAGGTGAAGGACAAGCTGAAGCAGAACGCGCTCGGCCTTTCCGGCGGCCAGCAGCAACGCCTGTGCATCGCCCGCGCGATCGCACTGAAGCCTGAAGTGCTGTTGCTGGACGAACCGACTTCGGCGCTCGACCCGATCGCCACCGGCCGCATCGAGCAGTTGGTGGAGGAGCTGAAAGGCGAATTCACCATCGTCATCGTCACCCACAACATGCAGCAGGCCGCGCGCTGCTCCGACCTCACCGCGTTCATGTACCTGGGCGAGCTGGTGGAATTCGGCCCGACGGAAAAGATCTTCACCAAACCGGGCAAGAAACAGACCGAGGATTACATCACCGGCAGGTTCGGTTGATTGAAGCCCCTCTCCCGCTCGCGGGAGAGGGGTTGGGGAGAGGGCCGGGCGATCCTCGGCCGCTCCCCTCTCCCGCCCTTCGGGCACCCTCTCCCGCAGGCGGGAGAGGGAACAACATACGAGGCACCTATGAGCACCGGCAAAGACCACATCATCAAGAGCTACGACGCGGAACTGGGTCGCCTCACCGGCGAGATCGTGCGCATGGGCGAACTGGCGGTGACGCAGCTGGAAGCAGCCATCGATGTGCTGGAACGGCGCGACGAACGCGCCGCGCAACATGTCGTTGCCAACGACGAGGCGATCGACCAGCTCGAACAGGCCATCAGCCATGACGTAGTGCGCCTGCTGGCACTGCGCGCACCGATGGCCGGCGACCTGCGCAACGTGTTCGCGGCGCTGCGCATCGCGTCCGACATCGAGCGCATCGGTGACTACGCGGCGAACGTGGCGAAGCGATCCATTCCGCTGTCGATGGCGCCGCCCGTAGCCCCCACCGGCGGCCTTCGTCACCTGGCCGAAATGGCGGCCACCGCCACGCGTGAAGTGCTGGCGGCCTATCGCGATGGCAACGTGGAGAGCGCCCACCGGGTGTGGAAAAACGACGTGGTGCTGGACGAGGCCTACACCGGCTACTTCCGCGAATTGCTCACCTACATGATGGAAGACCCGCGCAATATCACGCCGTGCACGCACCTGTTGTTCATGGCCAAGAACATCGAGCGCATCGGCGACCACGCCACCAACATTGCCGAGAACACCTGGTTCCAGGTCACCGGCGAGACGCTGGACAGCCAGCGCAGCAAACGCGATTTCACCGCCAGCCCGCAGCTGGATCGACTGGGCCCGCCGGCGGACAACAACTAGTCTGCGTGCCCGCCGCGGTAGTTTTTCTCGCCGGCGGTAACGCGCAGATCGAGCCGGTTTTCCGGCGGCGCCAGCGGACAGGTGGCGAACGCGGTGAAGGCGCAGGGCGGGTTGTAGGCCTTGTTGAAATCGAGCGTGACCTTGCCGTCCTTCGGCGGGTCGATATACAGGAATCGCGCCGCGCCGTAGGTTTCGCGGCCGCTGGTGCGGTCGGCGAACACCACGAAATACTGCGCGTCGCCCGGCACTTCGATCACCGGCAGGATCTCGAACGTCTTGCCGTCGCGGCTGAAGCGCGCCGTGCCGGGCACCGGGTATTTCTCGGTGGTGCCGATCACCGTGCCCATCTCCAGCGTCTGGCCTGCGCTCGCCGGCACCCAGTCGGCTTCGATGCGCCACGCGGGGTCGATCGGAAAATAGTCGATGCCGGCAAAGTCGCGCCGCGTCGGCGCCTCGCTGTCCTTGATCCGCAGGCCCTTGCGGCCCTCGCGATCGATCACCAGGAAGCTGACGGTGCCCATGCTCACCAGGGTTGGCGCACCCGCGCCTGCCTGCACGTCGTCGACCAGGGTGGCCTCATGCAGCGGCTGGCCATCGATCAACGCGCCGCTGTCCGCAGCAAGCGCCAGATGCACGCTGCCATCCGCGCGCAGGTTGACGACACCCAGATGTGCGGGCATCGCGCTGACCACGATGTCGTTGTCGGCCGCGCTGCCGATGCGGTTGTCGCCCGGCTGCAACCACTCCAGCCCGATCAAACTCAACCAGCCAGACGGCGCGGTCAGCCGCGCCACGCGGTCGGCGCGCCATTGCTCCACGTCGTGGCGGTGATCGGTACTGTTGGCGTGCACGGCGGTGACTCCCAGGAGGGCGGTGGCGGCAAAAAGCATGAAACGTTTCATCATTGATCCAGATGTCGGGCTCAACGCCCGCGCATGAATAGTTTGTCCAGCTCGGCCAGGCTCAGCTGGGTCCAGGTCGGACGGCCGTGGTTGCATTGGCCGGAGCGCTCGGTGGCTTCCATCTCGCGCAGCAGCGCGTTCATTTCGGGAAGCGTCAGCCGACGCCCGGCACGTACCGAGCCGTGGCAGGCCATGGTCGAAAGCAGCTCGTTTTCCAGTTCCTGCAGGCGACGCGAACTGCCGTGCTGGGCCAGCTCCGACAGCACATCGCGGCTGAGCTGGCCCACGTCGGCGCCTTCCAGCAAGGCGGGGATGCGCCGCACCACGACGGTGGACGGGCCGCTGCGCGACAGCTCCAGGCCCCACTCGGCCAACGCGTCGGCATGCTCCTCGGCCGCTGCCGCTTCCTTCGCGCTGACCGCGATGGACAGCGGCACCAGCAGCATCTGCGAGCGCAGGTTGCTGCTGGTACGGCCGGATTTCAGTTTCTCGTAGGTGATGCGCTCGTGCGCTGCGTGCATGTCGACCAGCACCAGGCCGTGCGCATTCTCGGCCAGCACGAAGATGCTTTTCAGCTGGGCGATGGCGAAACCCAGCGGCGGCGTCTCGCTGTCGTCGGCAGCGGGCATCGACGGGGCTGCGGGCATTGAGGGGTTGTCACCCAGCAAGGCAGCGTAGCCGGCCAGCGGCGCATCGCGCACGCCCAGGCTCAAACGACTCTGGCTGAACTGGCCGGGCCACGCTGGCGCACCGCCGATGGATGGCATGGCCGGGCTGGCGTACGTCGTTGCAGTGGCCAGCTCCGGTTCGACCGCTGGCAGCGTACCCAGCCCGGCGCGGGTTTGCGCCAGCGCCTCGTGCAGCGTGCGGAACAGGAAATCGTGCACCAGCCGCTGCTCGCGGAAACGCACTTCGTGCTTGGCCGGGTGCACGTTCACGTCGACGCCGGCGGGGTCGAGCTGCAGATACAAGACGAACGCGGCGTGGCGGCCGTGGAACAGCACGTCGGCATACGCCTGACGCACCGCGTGGGCCACGATGCGATCGCGCACCAGCCGCCCGTTGACGTAGAAATATTGCGAATCGGCCTGGGCGCGCGACGCCGTGGGCAGGCCGACCCAGCCGGACAGATGCAGCCCCGCTGCCGCATGGTCGATGCGCAGGCTTTGCGCGGGAAACTCCTCGCCCAGCACCTCGGCCACGCGTTGCAGCGCGGCGCGCTCGTCGCTGGCGGCCTTCCAGATGCGCACGGGCTTGCCGTTGTGACTGAGCCGGAACTCCACACCATCGCGAGCCAATGCCAGCGATTTCAGCAGGTCGTCGATATGGGCGAACTCGGTACGCTCGGCGCGCATGAACTTGCGCCGCGCCGGCACGTTGTAGAACAGGTCGCGGATTTCGACGCTGGTGCCCTGCGGATGTTGTGCCGGGCGCGCTGCCTGCAACTTCCCGCCATCGACCTCGATACGGAACGCCGCATCTTCACCGCTGGCGCGCGAGGTCAGCGCAAAGCGTGACACCGACGACACCGACGCCAGCGCTTCACCGCGAAAGCCCATGCTGGCCACGTGCTCCAGATCATCGAAGCTGCCGATCTTGCTGGTGGCGTGCGACGCCACCGCCAGTGGCAACTCATCCACGGGAATGCCGCCGCCGTCGTCACGCACGCGAATCAGACGCGCGCCGCCCGCCTCGATATCCACCTCGATGCGGCGGGCGCCGGCATCGAGGCTGTTTTCCACCAGCTCCTTGACCACCGACGACGGCCGCTCGATGACCTCGCCAGCGGCGATCTGATTGATGAGTGCGGGGGGCAACAGGCGAATGGCAGTCATCCGCCAACTTTAAGGCAATGCTGATCAAGTATCACCACCGTCACCCACCCTCTCTGTTCGCAGACCACAGGGCCGTCGGCGAAGGCAGACTGGCCGTCTGTCGAGGCGGCGGACCGAAGGTATGCGGACAGAGAGGGCGGGCCTCAACCTTTGAATCTGAAATGATGAGGTGATGACGGCGGTGATACTTGATCAGCGTTGCCTTGGAGCGAACAACGCCACTGCCCGACCGTTCGGCCTTGCTGTCGTGCTTCAGCTGGTGGGAATCGCCAGCATCACTCCGGCGCGCACGGTGTCGCTGCTCATCTGGTTGGCGCTCTTGAGCGCGCTGACACTCACGCCGTACTGGCGCGCGATGCTGCCCAGGCTTTCGCCACGATTGACCTTGTGCAGATCACGCACGCCCGCGTCGGCACGAATGGATGATGGCGTGGTCGACTTGTCGGCCGACGCCAATTGCACGCCACTGCGCTGCGCGGCCTGCGCTGCAAACCAGGTGCCCGGTGGCGGCGTGGATTCGAAATAGTTCTTCACACCACCCATCACGGCCGCCGCCAGCCGCTTCTGATGTGCCGGATCGCGCAGCTTGCGCTCTTCCTTGGGATTGCTGATGAACGCCGTCTCGACCAGGATCGACGGCACGTCGGGCGAACGCAGCACCACGAAATTGGCTTTTTCCACATAGCCGCGATGAGTCGGGCCGAGTTGGGCCAGCGCCTTCAACACATTGCCGGCCACCACATCGCTGGCCTGCATCGCCCAGCCTTGCTGCAGATCGAGCAGCACCTTGGCCAGGCCGTCATCCTTGTCGTCCAGCGTGGTGCCGCCGATCAGGTCGGCGCGGTTCTCGCGATCGGCCAGCCAGCGCGCGGCCTCGCTGGTCTTGCCGCGCGGCGACAACACCCACACCGAAGAGCCCTTGGCGTCATCACTGGTAAACGAATCGGCGTGGATGGAGACGAACAAGTCGGCGTTGTTCTCGCGCGCGATCTTGTAACGCTGCTTCAGTGGAATGTAGAAATCGCTGTTGCGGGTCAGCACGGCCTTCATGCCGGGCTGGCGGTTGATCATCGCCGCCAGGTCACGGGCCACCGCGAGGGTGACGTTCTTTTCTTGGGTGCCGCCGGGACCGTGGGCGCCGGAATCCTTGCCGCCATGGCCGGCATCGATCGCCACCACCACCGCGCGCTGGCCGTTCAGCAGGGCAGCGGCCTGCTGGGTCGATGCGCGGCTGCTGTGCGCAGGCGCGGCCTTGGACGCAGCCACCGTAGTGACCACGCGATCAGCCGTGGCGCTGTCGGGATAAAGATCGAGCACCAGACGGTAATTGTCGCCCTTGCTCGGTTCCAGCACGAAGCTCTTCAGGTGGCTGTCCGGATGAACCTTGGCCGTGAGCTGCAGGCTCTTGCCGATGCGGGCATGGCTCATGCCGCGCAGCAGACCTTGCGCGGCCGGATCGGAAAAGCTGCGGCTGAAGCCGCTGTCGGGCAAATCGATCAGAACCTCGCCACCGTTCTGGCGGATTTTGTAGTGCAGCGGCCCGGCCGCATCGATCACCACGCGGGTATAGTCCGGGCCGGCCCAGACGCGAACACCTTCGAGATTGGCCGCGTGAGCGGCACCTATCGGCGCCACGGCGACCGCCGCGACAACCATCGCGCCACGACAAACGATGTTGTTCAGGTAACCGGCCATGGTCCGCATTGAAACGCACGCGCCTGCGGATTGCAAGAGGTTTTCCCTTGAATATCCATAACCTGCAGTTGCTTTGTCAGGGAATGTCCAGCTATCGGACGCAAGTGGCGCATTTCGCACGGATCGACGGCCATGGATGCCCTGCATAATTTCGAACGAAAACGCGGGCTTAACGTAAAAGGCGCCGCAGACGTTCGCCGCGGGCGGTGAAAACCTGCAACGTGGCGCGGCGCCCATCGCCGGCGTAATCCATGTGCAGGGCCACATCCGCTGCCGGCAACGCGCCGGCGCCGCGCTCGGGCCATTCCACCAGCACCAGTGCGGAAGGGTCGGCCAGTGCGTCCAGGCCCAGCCATTCCAGCTCGCCCGGATCGGCAATGCGGTAAAGATCCAGATGCCACGCCGGCATCGCCTGGGTCTGGTAGCCCTCGATCAGGCTGTAGGTGGGACTCTTGATCCGCTCGCCCACGCCCAACGCCGTCAGCAGCGCCCGCGCGAAACTGGTCTTGCCGGCACCCAGCGGGCCGTGCAGGTAGACCACGGCACCTTCGTGCATCGCCGCCGCCACGCGTGTGGCCAGGGCAACCGTGGCGGCCTCGTCGGGCAAGTCCCAGTTGGTCTTTTCCTGCGCATCAAGCATGAGAGGAAGCTCCATCAGGCAGCGCGTTGCCCAAGGCGCGCAACGGATCAAGCAGGTCACTCGCCAGCAGGCCACGCTCACCCTGCCGCGCTGCGACATCACCGGCGCGCGCGTGCAAACCCACCGCCAGGCAGGCCGCCTCCCACGGCTCGCGCCCTTGCGCCAGCATGGCGGCGACAATACCGGTGAGCAGGTCGCCCATGCCGCCCGACGCCATGCCGGGATTGCCCCACGGACAGACGTCCAGACGTCCATCTGCATCGGCGATCAAGCTGCCCGCACCCTTCAAAACCACCGCCGCCCCATAGCGGCGGGCAAGCTCGTGCACGGCGGAAAAACGATCGCGCTCGATGGCGTCGACGGTTACGCCAAGCAACCGCGCCGCCTCGCCGGGGTGCGGCGTCATTACCGTGGGCGTCGTGAACACGCGCGGCTCGCGCGCCAACAGGTTCAGGCCGTCGGCATCGAGCACGGTCGGCTTGCCGGCATCCAGCGCGGTCAGCCACAACGCATGGCCCCACGCGCCCTTGCCCAGTCCCGGCCCCAGCGCCAGCACGCTGGCGCGTTCCAGCATCGGCTCCAGCGTTTGCGGGCCGTCGACGGCATGCACCATCAGTTCCGGCCGCGCCGCGTTCAGCGCGAACACGTGCTCGGCGCGCGTGGCGACGCTGACCAGGCCGGCACCCGCGCGCAAGGCGGCCTCGCCTGCCAGCCGCGCGGCACCGGCCATGCCGTGATCGCCACCGACAACCAGCACATGGCCGTTGTCGCCCTTGTTCGCATGGCGCGCGCGCGGCGGCAGCGCCTCGGCGACCAGCAGCAAGGCATCCGGCTGAAGCGGCGAATACACGCTGGCCGGCACGCCCAGC
>DATJCF010000161.1:0-11903 GCA_035514935.1 Rhodanobacter sp.
CTGATCGAGCGCTGGATCGGCGGCGCGGCGCGGTATGCGCATGCGTGAGCGGGGAACGGGCGGTGGAGAAGTGGATGCTATGGCGAAAAGCGTCCCCCCATCCGCCTTCGGCCCCTTCCCCCCAGCAGGCGGGGGAAGGGAGCAAGTCGTGGCGTAGCTGGAAGGTGGGGCAGAGCGTCGTGCCGCTTCCCTTCTCCCGCTTGCGGGGGAAGGGGCCGAAGGCGGATGGGCGCTCTTGATCCACCCCAAACCACCACCCACTACACTGTGAAATCCCCTCATGAAGCCACCCATGACCCGACCGCAACTGCTGATCGATACCGACCCCGGCGTGGACGATGCGCTGGCGATCCTGATGGCGCATGCCGATGCTGACATCGCCGGGCTCAGCATCGCGGCCGGCAATGTCGGCCTGGCGCATACCGTGCGCAATGCGTGCACTCTGGTCGATCTGCTGGGCAGCGCCACGCCGGTGTTCGCCGGCAGCGCCACGCCGCTGGTGCGCGCGCCGGCGGAGGACGCCGCGTTGGTGCACGGCGAGGATGGTTTCGGCGACATCGGTTTTCAGGCACCGAAGGCCGTCGTGGCCGATGAGCCCGCCGCGCCGGCCTTGCTTCGGCTTACCCGCGAGCGGCCCGGCGAGCTCACCCTGGTGGCGCTGGCGCCGCTGACCAATCTGGCGCTGGCGCTGCGGCTCGACCCCACGCTGCCGCAGCGCGTGGCGCGATTGGTGGTGATGGGCGGCGCGGTCACCGGGCATGGCAATACCGGCACGATCCCGGCCGAGTTCAACGTCGGTTTCGACCCGGAAGCGGCACATGTGGTGTTCGAGGCATTTCCGTCGTTCGACCTGATCGACTGGGAGGCCACCTTGCGGCATGCCTTCGACGAAGATGCGTTCGACGCATGGCTGCACGCGGGCGATCACCGCGCCGATTTTTACGGCCGCATCGCCGGCACCGCGCGAGCATTCAACCGCAAGCACGAGCGTCGCGGCATCATCGCCGCCGATGCGCTGGCGATGGCGGTGGCAATCGATCCCACGATCGTCGTCCGCAGCGAAAAGCGCGCCGTCGCGGTGGAACTCGATGGCCGGCTCACCCGCGGAGCCACCGTGGTGGACTGGGCGCGGCGGCTTGGCGCGCCGGCCAACGCCAACATCGTGCTGGAGGTCGATCAGGCGCGATTCGGTGCCATGGTGCGGCGGGCGCTGGGGGTGCGGCCGTCTGTCTGATCCTCATCCCGCTTGGGCGTGGGTCAGGCGGCTGATTGCCTTCTCCCCACAGGGGAGAGGGGAACGTATGGTGCCGCGCAGGCAGCTTCGGCTTGGCGCCAAAGGGCGTCGGGTTGACGTCGTTGCCAAAAACTCTATAAAATTGCGCTCTTTTCTTCCGCCGCTTTGAGCACGCCATGAAGCCCGATATCCATCCGAACTACACCCCGGTGGTGTTCCAGGATCTGTCGTCCGACTTTGCCTTCCTGACCAAGTCGACCATTTCCAGCAAGGAAACCATCAAGTGGGAGGACGGCAACGAGTATCCGCTCGTCAAAGTGGATATCTCCAGCCACTCGCACCCGTTCTACACCGGCAAGCAGAAGTCGCTGGACGTTGGCGGCCGCGTCGACAAGTTCCGTCGCCGCTACGCGGGCACCGTCAAAGAGTAATGCCGCCGGGGTTGCCGACATGGGCAACTCGTCAGGCCGGGCACGGGGCGAGCATCGACTCGCCCCGTGTTTTTTTGTGCGCGTCGTTCCCCCGTTCGCCTGCGGATGTGCGTGGATCGTTGTGCGATAATGGCGTTTTTCCTGACGCCCCCGCGTCTGCCGCATCGCATGCGTGTGCCAGGCGATGCCCATCATTCCCCCGCTGAAAGGCGTCGCTTCGCGGCTCGCCTTCGCGATGAACTTTTGTGAAGGAGGTTTTCGTGTCCACTCCCAAGATCGTCAAACTGCTGGATGAATCGAACCAGCGCAGCAGCGAGCTGCCGTTGATCAGTGGCACGCTGGGGCCGGCCTGCGTCGACATCGGCACGCTGTACAAGGACACCGGGCACTTCACCTACGACCCGGGTTACGCCAGCACCGCCAGCACCAAGAGCGCGATCACCTACATCGACGGCGACCAGGGCGTGCTGCTGTATCGCGGCTACCCGATCGAACAGCTGGCGGCGAACTCCAGCTTCCTCGAAGTGGCCTACCTGCTGCTCAATGGCGAACTGCCCAACGCGGCCGATTTCGACAAGTTCGAGCACGACGTCTCGCATCACACGATGATGCACGAGTCGCTGAAGAACTTTTTCCAGGGCTTCCACCACGACGCCCATCCGATGGCGATGCTGGCCGCGTCGGTGGCTTCGCTGTCGGCGTTCTACCACGACGACCTGAATGTCGATGACCCGGTCGACCGCAAGATGGCGGCGATCCGCCTGATCGCGAAAATGCCGACTATCGCGGCGGCCTGCTACCGCTACTCGATCGGCTGGCCGTTGCGCTACCCGCGCAACAACCTGGAGTACGTCGATCGCTTCCTGCACATGATGTTCGAGGTGCCCAGCGAGCCGTTGCAGATGAGCCCGGTTGCCGCCAAGGCGCTGGACCTGCTGTTCATCCTGCACGCCGACCACGAGCAGAACGCGTCCACCTCGACCGTGCGCCTGGTCGGTTCGACCGGCGCCAACCCGTACGCGTCGATCGCCGCCGGCATCACCGCGTTGTGGGGCCCGGCACACGGCGGCGCCAACGAGGCGGTGCTCAAGCAGCTGGAAGAAATCGGTACGCCGAACAACGTCGAGTCGGCGATCCTGCGCGCCAAGGACAAGAACGACAGCTTCCGCCTGATGGGCTTCGGCCACCGCGTCTACAAGAACTTCGACCCACGCGCCAAGATCATCCGCGAGATGTGCCACAAGGTGCTGGCCGAGCTGGGCGTCAAGGACCCGCTGCTGGACGTGGCGCTCAAGCTGGAAGAGGCCGCGCTGAAGGATGATTACTTCGTGGAGCGCAAGCTCTACCCGAACGTGGATTTCTACTCCGGCCTGATCTACAAGGCGCTGGGCATCCCCACCGAGATGTTCACCGTGATGTTCGCCATCGCGCGCACCGCCGGCTGGATCGCGCACTGGATCGAGCAGCACGAAACCCCGGGATCGCGTATCGGTCGTCCGCGCCAGATCTACACCGGCGCCGACGTGCGCGATTACGTAAGCGTCGACAAGCGCTGAGTATCCGCGTCGTCGCATGAGCAAACGCCCCGGCTTGCCGGGGCGTTTGCGTTTGGGGCGGTGAGGAGGCGCGCCCCTACCGGCGCTGGCTGGCGTTGGCCAGCATGCGTTCCAACGGGTCGCTGTCGTCGTCCCCGGACAGCAAGGCTTCGACTGCCGCCAGCGAGGCCCGGCGCATCGGCTTCTCGTCGATGCGGTCCAGCGGCGCCTGGCGCAGCGCGTTGCGCGGCAATACGGTGAGGTCGAACGGCAAGGCGTCGGCGGCGAACAGCAACACCGGGTACTCGGCCTGGTCGGTTCGGGTCACGCGCAACCGCCGGGTCTGGGTTTCGGCCGGGACGCCGTGGTCGTGCAGGAACAGGGCCACCGCGTCGGGATCGTCGCTGAATACGTGCAGGCAAACCGCCGAGTGCTCGTCAGCGGTGCCCTCCAGCACGGCGCCCACCAGCCGCGGTTCGAAAGCCGCCAGGAACCGCATCGCCTCGACCGCCGCCTCGCGTCGCTGTTGCAGGGATTGCGGCTGACTGTCGGCCAGAAACAGGCGCTGGCGTTCGCGCAGCGCCTGTTCGATCTCCTGGTTGCGCGGCAACGCCTGGGTTTCCAGGATGCCCAGCCTTTCGGCGGCCTTGGTCTTGGCGCGATGGAAATCCCGGATGCCGTGCTCGCTCATCAATCGCGCTGCTTCCTGGGCAACCAGCAGGCGGCTGCGCTGCAGGCGGTCATGCGCATGAATGCGGTGATGGTCGCCTCGGGTCATGCTCATCTCCGTTGCGTGGTGGAAGGCTCCATCCGCTCGTTCGTGCCGTTCGTTCGTGCCGCGTGCGCCGGTGGTGCGCCGCCACGTCCGCTGGCGAAAGTACCCTACCACCGCGTCGCGTCGCGTTGAATCGTCGGCGATGGCGTGCGCCGGGATACGCGACCGCGGCGCGGCATCGGTTTCGACCGCGGCGCCGTCAGAAGATGTCGTAGGCGCGTTGCTGTTCCTGTTCCTTCTGCTGTTGCGCCTGCGCGCGCAGGCGATCGACATCCTCCACCTTGAAGATCTCGCTGATGCCGTTGGGGTCGTCGGACGCGGTCGGCAGCCCGTTGTCACGGTTGATCGTGATCGTCGTGATGCCCGGCGGCATCGGCAGCGCATTCGATGGCAGGCCCTTGAGCACGCTGCCCATATAATCCATCCAGATGGGTAGCGCAGCCTTGGCCCCGAACTCACCCCGGCCCAGCGAATCGTAGTTGTCGAAGCCCACCCATACGGCGGTGGAAACATCGCCGTTGAAGCCCACGAACCAGGCGTCGTGATGATCGTTGGTGGAACCGGTCTTGCCGGCCAGGTCGTCGCGTTCGAGTGCGCGCGCGGCGGAGCCGGTGCCGCGCAGGATCACGTCCTTCATCAACGAGGTGATCAGGAAATCGTTGCGCGGGTCCAGCACGCGCGGCGCCAGGATCGGGGGATGGTTGCTGTCGCCGTGCGCATCCGGCGGCAGGATGGCGTCACCTACCGCATCGATGCCGTCCTCGCCGGTGGCGGATGCCGATGCGGCGTGGGCCACGTCGTTGGCCGGGGTCGCGATCATGTTGGCCGGCGGCGGTCCGGCGACGCTGGTATCCAGCAGGCGTTCCTGGCAATCGCGGCATGCGCGCGCCGGGTTGGCCACGTAGATGGCCGTGCCGCTGCGGTCATCGATCTCGCTGATGAAGTACGGCGTCACCAGGTAGCCGCCGTTGGCGAATACCGCGTAGCCGCGCGCCATGCCCATCGGCGACACCGACGCGGTGCCCAACGCCATCGACAGGTTGGCGGGGATGGCGTCGAGCGCGAAGCCGAAGCGGGTCAGGTACTCGCGTGTGTAGCGCACGCCGATGGCCGCCAGCAGCCGGATCGAGACCAGGTTCTTCGATTGCACCAGCGCCTCGCGCAGCCGCATCGGGCCGGCGAACTTGCCGTCGTCGTTGTTGGGCGTCCACAGGCCGCCGGGACGGGACGGATCGGGCAGGGCCAGCGGAGCGTCGTTGATGATCGAGGCCGGCGTGAAGCCGTGGTCGAGCGCCGCCGAGTAGAGATACGGCTTGAAGCTGGAACCCGGCTGGCGCGCGGCCATCACCGCGCGGTTGAACTTGCTGCGCATGAAATTGAAGCCGCCGACCAGCGCCTGGATCGAGCCGTCCTCGGGGCTCACCGAGGCCAGCGCGCCTTGCACCGACGGAATCTGCGCCAACTGCCACGCGCCGTTGTCATCGTGAGACAGCCGCACGATGTCGCCGCGCTTGATGACGCTGTCCACCGATGTCGGCGTGGCGCCGATCCGGCTGTCGCCCAGATGTGGCCTGGCCCAGCTGACGGCGTCCAGGGACAGCTCGACATGTTCGCCATTGCGCAGGTAAACCGTGGCGCCGTGGGCGCTGCTGGCGGTCACCAGGCCCGGTTCCAGGGTGGAAATATCGGTGTAGCCCGCCAATGCCTGCTTGTAATCGGAGGGGCCTGCATTGGCGGGCAGGTCCTGGTGGGCCTCCGCACCACGCCAGCCGTGGCGATGGTCGTAAGCCACCAGGCCACGGCGCAGCGCGTCCACCGCCGCTTGCTGGCGATCGCTGCGCAGGGTGGTCTTGACCACGTAGCCCTCGGTCAACGCGTCGTTGCCCAGCCGGTCCAGCACCTGGCGCCGGACCATTTCGGCGAGGTACGGCGCATCCAGTTCGATCGGCTGCTCGTGCGGCGCGCCGTGGTTTGGCTCGGCCCGCGCCTGCTCGTATTGCTCCTTGGTGATATATCCGTGGCGCAGCATTTCGCTCAGCACCCAGTTGCGTCGCGCCAGCAGGCGCTTTGGGCTGTTGATCGGGTTGACCGCGGAAGGCAACTGGAAACTCGACGCAATCGCCGCGCATTCGGCCACCGTCAGCTGGTCCAGTGTTTTGCCGTAGTAGTACGAAGCGGCCGCGGCCACGCCGTACGAGCGGTGGCCGAGAAACATCTTGTTGAGGTACAGGTCCAGGATCTGGTCTTTGCTGAGTTCCTGCTCCATCCGCAGCGCAATGAAGATCTCGGTGATCTTGCGGGAATACAGCTTCTCGGGGCTGAGGAAGAAATTGCGGGCGACCTGCTGGGTGATGGTCGATCCGCCCGAACCCTTGTCGCCGCCCGTCTCGATCACGTGCCAGGCGGCGCGCACGATGCCGTGCCAGTCCACGCCGGGGTGATGGTAGAAATCGGCGTCCTCGGCCGACAGCACGGCGTGCTTCAGCCGGTCCGGCACGTTGCCGATATCCACCGGTATGCGTCGTGTTTCACCGAAGCTGGCGATCAGTTTGCCGTCGGCGCTGAGCACGCGCAGCGGCACCTGCATGTGGTAGTCCTTGAGCACCTCGACGGACGGTAACCGCGGCGCGATCAACCAGTACGTCACGCCAACGGCAAGGATGGCCAGCAGAAAACCGGAGAAAGCCAGGACCAGTGCCCAGCGCAACAGACGCTTCAAAATATGCATGGATGCAGTTAGCGAGACTTGAGTCAAAACATGCCAGAGTATAGATGTTGCAGTATTGAAGGCGTTCCGGCGCGGGGCAGCCGGGGGATCCGCAGGATGGCACGGGGGCGCAAAGCAGAGCCGGGGCTGCCGGGGGATGGCTCAACTGTGGCGCCTATCACGAGAATCGCTTGAGAAAGTTCGCGTAGGCCGTTGCCATTACGTAAATTTTTCGATTTAATGCCATGGCGTACCGACCGGGATTCCGGTCCGGACGTCAGGGGCAAGGGGGAAACACCGTGGGTCTCTTCACACCCAAGAAGCCGGCATTGATCGGTGTCGACATCAGCTCGACGGCCGTCAAGCTGCTGCAGCTCAGTCAGGCGGGCGGGCGTTTCCGCGTGGAGCACTACGCGGTCGAGCCGTTGCCACCCAATGCGGTGGTCGAGAAGAACATCGTCGAGGTCGAGGCGGTCGGCGACGCCATCCGCCGCGCCATGGCCCGCTCGGGCAGCAAGGTGAAGCACGCGGCAGCGGCGGTAGCGGGGTCGGCGGTCATCACCCGCATCATCCCGATGGCGGCCGAACTGTCCGATGACGACCTGGAAGGACAGATCCAGGTCGAGGCCAACCAGTACATCCCTTACCCGATCGAGGAAGTCAGCCTCGACTTTGAGGTCATCGGTCCGGTTCGCGACAACGCTGACATGAACAACATCCTGCTGGCCGCCTCGCGTACCGAGAACGTCGACATGCGGGTGGCGGCGCTGGATCTGGGCGGACTTGCCGCCAACGTGATCGACGTCGAGGCGTTCGCGATGGAAAACGCGTTCGCCATGGTCGCCGACCAGATGAATGTGGGCCGCGAGGCGCTGGTGGCCGTGGTCGATATCGGCGCCACCATGACCACGTTGTCGGTGCTGCGCAACCAGCGCACCATCTACTCGCGCGAGCAGGTTTTCGGCGGCAAGCAGTTGACCGACGAAATCATGCGCCGCTACGGCCTCTCCTACGAGGAGGCCGGCCGCGCCAAGCGCAAGGGCGGTTTGCCCGAGTCGTACGCCAGCGAAGCGCTGGACCCGTTCAAGGAATCGCTGGTGCAGCAGGTTGGCCGGCTCATGCAGTTCTTCTTTGCCGGCAGCGAGTACAGCAAGGTCGACCAGGTGATGCTGGCCGGCGGCTGCGCTTCCATCGAGGGGCTGGCGCCGATGCTGCAGGAGCAGTTGGGCGTGCCGTGCGTGGTTGCCAACCCGCTGGCCCGCATGTCGCTGGCGCCGCGGGTGCAGTCGCAATCGCAAGCACTGGCCCAGGACGCGCCTTCGCTGATGATCGCCGTCGGCCTCGCACTGAGGAGCTTCGACTGATGGCACACGTCAACCTACTTCCGTGGCGCGCCGAACGTCGCAAGCAGCGCGAGCGCGAGTTCTACATGCAACTGGGCGCCGCCGCCGTGGCCGCCGTGCTGGTGGTGCTGTTGTGGATGTTCTGGATGGGCCAGCGCATCGACAACCAGAACGAGCGCAACGGCTATCTGCAGACCGAGATCAAGCAACTGGATGTACGGATCGCCAAGATCAAGGATCTGGAGAACGTCCGCAAGCGCCTGTTGGCGCGCAAGGACATCATTGAGCAGCTGCAGGCCGATCGTTCGCAGATGGTGCACCTGTTCGACGAACTGGTGAAAACCATCCCCGCCAGCGTGCGCCTGACCAGCCTCAAGCAGGGCGGCCAGTCGATGACGCTCAATGGCGCGGCCCAATCCAATGCCAGCGTCGCCGAGTACATGCGCAACATCGAAGCATCCCCCTGGATGGGGCACGCCGACCTCAGCAAGACCGAAAACAGCCACAACGCCACGCGCATGCCCTACAACTTCGGCCTGACCGTGGCCTTGAACAGGCCAAAGACCGACGAGGTTGTCGCCGGTGACAATGCGCCGACCGACGCCGCCAGCGCCCCCGCGCCAGCCGACAAGAAAGCGGCGACCGGAGGAACGCACTGATGAAGTTCTTCAACGACATCCGCAATCTCGACCGCAACAACGTCGGCGGCTGGCCATCCTCGGTAAAGATCTTCTTCACCGGCTTGCTGTTCGTGGCCATCGTGTTCATCGGCTGGTACGTGTCCGTCAGCAACCAGCAGGACGAACTGGCCACGCTGGCCACCAAGGAGGTCCAGCTCAAGAAGGACTTCGCTTCCAAGCAGGCCAAGGCCGTCAATCTGGAAGCGCTGCAGCAGCAGCTCGACGAGATGCAGGACATGCTGCGGCAGCTGCTGCGCCAGTTGCCCAGCAAGACCGAGATGCCCGAGCTGCTGGTCGACATTTCGCAAACCGCGCTGTCGACCGGCCTGCAGACCGAGCTGTTCCAGCCGGGCAATGAAACCAAGAAGGACTTCTACGCCGAGAAGCCCATCACCTTGCGCATGAGCGGCACCTACCACCAGTTCGGTGCCTTCATCAGCGGTGTGGCTTCGCTCCCGCGGGTAGTCATCCTCACCCTGCACGATGTGTCGCTTACGCCGAAGAGCCCGTCCAAGGCGGGTGGTGCGTCCGATGGCCAGTTGGTGTTGCAGGGGACGGTAAAGACCTATCGTTATCTCGACGATGACGAAAGCGCCGAGGCCAAGTCGACGCACAAGAAGAAGGCCGGGGGGCGGAAATGACCAAGTTTGCTGCCATCAAGCCGGGCCGGGCCGCAGGGGTGTTGCTGATGCTGGCCGCTGCGCTGGTGTTGAGCGGATGCACCCGCGGCATGTCCGACCTGCGCGACTGGGTCGCCCAGGAGAAGGCGCGCAAGGGTCAGCCGATCCAGCCGTTGCCGGTGATCAAGACGTTCGAGACGTTCAAGTACAACGACCAGGACCGGCGCGACCCGTTCAGTCCCAGCGCCACCGAAATGGAAAGCAACGGTGCCACCGCCAGCAGTGGTCCGCGGCCGGATGCCGACCGTGCGAAGGAGCCGCTGGAAGCATTCGCCCTGGATAGCCTGAAGATGGTCGGCACGATCGGTACCGGGCCGGGCGCCATCGCGTTGGTGAAGGACCCGGGCCGGGTGATCCACCAGGTACGTCGAAACGAATACATGGGCCAGAACTACGGACGCGTTACCGCCATCAGCGAGGACCACATCGAGTTGGTCGAGCTGATTTCGAATGGCAATGGTGGCTGGATGGAACGTCCTGCCAGCGTCGCTCTCGGCGAGCAATAGGAATACAGGGGCTGATGCCAATGACCAACGAAATCCAATCCGTCCGGGGCCGTGCAATGCGCCATGCCACTCGCTACCTGCTGACCGGCCTTCTGCTAGCCGGCACGACCTGGGCCAGCACGGCCATGGCGGCCAGCAACACGTTGAAAGACATCAGCTACGACACCTTGCCGGGCGGTGCGGTTGAGCTTCACCTCAACTTTGCCAACGGCGCCGTGCCGCAGCCGAAGTTCTTCACCACCGATACGCCGCCGCGCATCGCCGTGGACTTTGCCGATACCGACAACTCGGCGCAGCGGCATCTTGCCATCGGCAAGGGCTCCACCTCGGGCGTCACCGCCGTGTCGGCCGGTGGCCGTACGCGGGTGGTGGTCGAGTTGATGCAGGCGTCCACCTATCGGTCGAGCGTCAAGGGCAACAGCCTGCTGTTGACGATCAACAACGGTACCGCCGACCAGTCCATCACCACCGCGGCCACCATCGATCCGTCGAAGGCGTTGCCATCGTCGATGAACGGTCCGGCCGTCAGCAACATCGATTTCCGCCGCGGCCCCGACGGTGAGGGCAAGGTGCTGATCACCTTCAGCGGCAGCGGCGCCAATGCCGAAATGGTGCGCAAGGGCGACAAGGTGCTGGTCGATATCGATCACGCCACCCTGCCGCCCAACCTGGCGCAGCGGCTCGATACGCTGGATTTCGCCACGCCGGTGCAGTCCATCGTCACCCGCGGCGGCAAGGTGGGCGGTGTCCATATGGAGATCGCGGTCAAGGGCGAGGTGGAGACGTCCTCCTACCAGAGTGGCAACCAGTTCGTCGTCCAGGTCGCTCCGCACCGTGCCGAAACCAAGCCCGACGCCTTGACCAAGGCTGGCGCGCCGCCGGTGTACAACGGCAAGCGCGTGACCTTCAATTTCCAGGACATCCCGGTGCGTTCGGCGCTGCAGCTTATCGCCGATATCTCGGGCCTCAACCTGGTCGCATCCGACAGCGTGGGCGGCAGCGTCACGCTGCGGCTGGTCAATGTGCCCTGGGATCAGGCGCTGGACGTGATCCTGCGGGCCAAGAGTCTGGACAAGCGTCGTGACGGCAACGTGGTGTGGATCGCCCCGCAGCAGGAGCTGGCCAAGTACGAGGACGACGTTGCCCAGGCGCGCCTGAAGGCGCAGGACAACGCCGAACTGATCACCACCTACATCCCGATCAGCTATGGCAAGGCGGCCGACATCGCCAAGCTGCTGACCTCCGGCAGCATGCAAGGTGGCGGCGGCAGCAGTAGCGGCGCCGGCAACAGCCGTGGGTTCCTGTCACGTCGCGGCAGCGTGTCGTACGACGAACGCACCAACACCTTGCTGCTCAACGACACCCCCGAAAAGATCGAGCAGTTGCACCTGCTGATCGCGAAACTGGATCGTCCGGTGCAGCAGGTGCTGATCGAATCCCGCATCGTGGTGGCCAACGACGACTTCACCCGCGAGCTGGGCGCCAAGTGGGGCGTGTCCGGTGTGCAGTCCAACAAAAACAACCTGATCACGCTGGGCGGCTCGGGCGCCCAGGCGCAGAAGTACGGTGTCGATATCAACAACCGCAACGTCAACTACAACAACGCCGTCAACGACTGGCTGGCCAATGGTGGTACTGGTGCGGCGCCGCACCCGGGCTCGGTTACGTTGCCGGCCGGCGGCATGAACGTGAACCTGCCGGCGGGCGGTGCCACCAGCGGCTTCGGTCTGGCCATCCTGGGTGCCAACTACGCGCTCGACCTCGAGCTGTCGGCAGCGCAGACCGAGGGTCGCAGCGAAGTCATCTCCAGCCCGCGTGTAATTACCGCCAACCAGCAGGAAGCGGTGATCCGCCAGGGTCAGGAAGTAGGCTACGTGACCTTCCAGAACAGCGGCGGCGCGGGTGCCGGCTCGGGTAGCGGTACTGCCACGGTGCAGTTCAAGGACGCGGTGCTGGAACTCAAGGTGACGCCGACGATCACGGCCGACAACCGCGTCTACCTGATGATCAAC
>DATJCF010000162.1:0-6566 GCA_035514935.1 Rhodanobacter sp.
GGGCCAAGAGTGGCTGAGGTCCACGTCGCGAGCCAGTCGCTCGTGTTCACCCAGCAATTGCGCCATCGCCAGGCTATCGGCGGCGGCCAGTGTCTTGCCCAGTGGCGAACTGGTGGCGACTGTCTTGCCGGGCTGGCGATCAGCCATCGCCTCCACCACGCGCGACGGCAGCTCCCAGTGCTGTGCCGCCTGCAGCGACAGCCGCGCCGCCAGTGCGCTGCAACTGGCAATGAATTCCGTCGAGGGCGATGTGAGTGCGGAATCCTGCGTCAGCTGGTCGAGCAGGCGCACCACCGCGCCGGTGCCGGTGTGGCAGATGGTGCCGACCAGGTAGGCCTCGAACGTATCGCCGCCGTTGTGCCGGGCCAGCCATGCGCACGCGTGCGAGCAGCGCTCGGCGTGATCCCACAGGCGCTCGCCGGCAGTTTGGCCGAAGCTGCCGGCATTGGCCTGCAGGATGGGTTTCATCACGTATTGCGTAAGCACCCGGCGCAAGCCGTCCTGGCCCAGCAGGACCACCGCCTGCTGCAGGCTGCTGATCGGCTGGGCCGAGCGGTAATACGAGCTGCTGGTGACCCGCATGACCTCGCCCACCATCAGCGGGTCGCGGCCCACGAGTTTGGCGAGCTGGCCACCGGCGGCGTTGTCGTTTTTCAGCGTGCGCAGCAGTTGCGGCAATACGCTGGGCAGGCGCGGCAGGCTGCGCATGTCGAAGCGTGTGCTGAGCAGGTCCAGGCGCTTGAGCATGGCCTGCTCGGCCGCACTGGGTTCGCCCGCCTCGCTGGGCGGCAGATCGAGTACGAAGCGGTGAAAGCGGTCTTCGATTTCAGTCAGCGGGAAGTCGGGCTCCACCGCCACGTCATCGTCGGGTATCCACGCGGACGCCCGCACGGGTCCGGTCGCCATGGGTCGCACGCGACCCGCAACCGGCTTCTGGCTGCGAAACAAACGCTGCCAAAGATTCCCCATGCAAACGTCCCTTTTCGAAAACGCAAGCGTCCCACAACTTGCGGAGATAACGGCGGGGCGACGGAAAAATTGAGTGATCCGATCGTCCGCTGCGGTGCCTGGTGCAGCCGGCCTTGGTGAGCCGGCTGCCTGCGATGGTGCGGGTTCGCTGCCCGAATTTCAGCCCTGATTACTGGCTTTTCTTCTTTTCCTGCTTGGCCGCCCTTTTTTCCTTCATGGTCTTGGCCGGCTTTTTCTTCTCGGTTTTCTTTGAATCCATGCCCTTGCTCATGTCGAACTCCGCACTGTGGAAGGTTGGACGGGAGCGGCAACGCCGATCCGGGCGCCGGCGGAAACTTCGAGCGCGGCGCGATCGGAGTTTAGGGGTGGGCGCAGTGGAAGCCAAGCCGGTGCCGCTTGGCGTTTTCGAAGCGGTCGTGGCGATGATGCCGATCGCCATCGCGCCGCTGTCAGATGCGCTCGTGCGGCGCCAGGTAGCGCCATTGGCCGGGCGGCAGGCGGCTCAATGAAATACGCCCCACGCGCAGCCGTTTCATCGCCACCACCTGCAGGCCCACGGCGTTGCACATCGGTTCGATCTGGCTCGGTTGCAGGCCCTTGAACGCGAAACGCAGGCGGTGCTCGCTCTGCCAGCTGACCTTGATCGGCGGCATCGCGTAGTTGTTGAAGCGCAGCCCATGGTTGAGCAGCGCCAGGCCGTTCTCGATCGGTTCGCCATCCACATCGACCACGAACTCCTGCTCGATCCGGCCGGCGTCCTCGGTGAGCTTGCGCACCACACGCCAGTCCTGCGTGAAAAACAGCAGGCCGCTGGCGTTGGTCGGCAACGGCAAGGGCGCCGTGAGGCGGGACATGTGCCGTTTCAGCGGCCGCACGCCGGAAGCGTCGTCGGCGCTGCGCGTTGCCGGCGTGACCAGCGTGCCGGCACCCTGCGGCCCCGGTCCGGCATCGATGCCGGCCGGTTTGTTGAGCACCAGCGTGATCGCTTCCAGCGGCGCCAAGCGGGCGGCAGGGTCGATGGTCACGGTTTGTGTGTCCACCATGAACTGCGGCTCTTCCACCACCACACCATCGACCTGCACCCAGCCGCCCTCGATGAATTGCTCCGCCTCGCGGCGCGAGCAGCCTGCCAGGGCGACGACCCGTTTGGCGAGGCGGACAGGTTCGGTCATGGGACAGGCCAGCGTGGGAGAGGGCGCCATTGTAGGGAACTGCGAGCACGCGCACGAAAGCCGCCACCGTCAGCGATGGCATTTCCGCTGTTCGCCCCCAGATGGAAGGACTTGACCATGGCGAGTGTTTCCACATGATTCCTTTCTCGATTCTCGACCTGGCGCCGGTTACCGAAGGCAGTGATGCCGCGCAGGCGTTCCGCAACACGCTGGATCTGGCGCAGCTGGCCGAGCGGCTCGGCTACCATCGCTACTGGCTGGCGGAGCACCACAACATGCCCGGCATCGCCAGTGCGGCGACGGCGGTGCTGATCGGGCATGTGGCCGGTGGCACCTCGACCATCCGCGTGGGTGCCGGCGGCATCATGCTGCCGAACCATGCGCCGCTGCAGGTGGCCGAGCAGTTCGGCACGCTGGCGTCGCTGTACCCGGGCCGCATCGACCTGGGGCTGGGCCGCGCGCCGGGCACCGACCAGCCCACTGCGAAGGCCTTGCGCCGCTATTTCGACAGCGCCGACGCGTTTCCGCAGGACGTGATGGAGCTGCTCGGCTATTTCGAGCCCGCCACGCCGGGCCAGCCGGTGCGCGCGGTGCCTGGTGCGGGCATCGACGTGCCGGTGTGGCTGCTGGGCTCCAGCCTGTTCAGTGCCAAGCTGTCCGCGGCATTGGGTTTGCCGTTCGCGTTCGCCTCGCATTTCGCACCCGATGCGATGGACGAGGCGCTGGCGCTGTATCGCCGCGATTTCCGGCCATCGGCGCGGCTGCAACAGCCGTACGCCATGCTGGGCCTGAACGTGGTCGCCGCCGACAGCGATGCCGGGGCGCGACGGTTGTTCACCACCCAGCAACAAAGTTTCATCAACCTGCGTCGCGGCCGGCCGGGGCTGATTCCACCGCCGATCGACGACATCGAAACCTACTGGTCGCCGGTGGAGAAGATCGGCGTGGAGCGCGCGCTGGCCTGCGCCGTGGTGGGCGACGAGGCGACGGTGCGGCAAGGCATCGACGCATTCATCGAGCGGCATCGGCCGGACGAGGTGCTGCTCACTGCGAACGTGTTCGACCACGCCGCCCGGCGGCGCTCGTTCGAGATCGCCGCTGCGTGCGGGTCGAACAAATAGCAACATCCGATCGGCCATAATCGCGACCTTTCCACGACGACTTGAAGCTTTCCAACGCATGAAGACACCCCAGGGCCTGCAGACATTGATCGAGGAAGGCGTGATCGACCAGGTGCTCCGCCCGCTCAAGAGCGGCAAGGAGGCCTCCGTTTACGTCGTGCGTTGTGGTAAGGACGTTCGTTGCGCCAAGGTCTACAAGGACATGGGGCAGCGCAGTTTCCAGGCGCGCGTGCAATACCAGGAAGGACGAAAGGTGCGTGGCAGCCGCCAGGCGCGCGCGATCGGCAAGGCCAGCAAGTTCGGCCGCAAGGAGATGGAGGAGAACTGGAAGAACGCCGAGGTCGATGCGCTGTACCAGCTCACCGCCGCCGGCGTGCGGGTGCCGCGGCCGTTCGGCTATTTCAGCGGCGTGCTGGTGATGGAGCTGGTCACCGATGCGGACGGTTATTCGGCACCGCGGCTGGGCGAGGTGGAACTGTCGGCGCAGACGGCGCGTGACTATCACCGCTTCCTGATGCAGCAGGTGGCCCGCATGCTGTGCATCGGCCTGATCCACGGCGACCTGTCCGAATACAACGTGCTGGTGGGCCCCGAGGGCCCGGTGATCATCGACCTGCCGCAGGTGGTCAGCGCGTCGGGCAACAACGCGGCGCGCGCCATGCTGCGCCGTGACGTGGGCAATATCACCATCAGCCTGTCGCGCTTTGCGCCGGAGTTGCTGGACACGTATTACGGCGAGGAGATGTGGGCGCTGTACGAATTGGGCGAACTGCACCCGGACACCGAGCTGACCGGGCAGTTCGAATTCGACGAAAGCATCGCCGACGTGGACAGCGTGATGCAGTCGATCATCGACGCCCGCGAGGAAGCGATCATCCGCCAGCAGGGGCGCGAGGCGGCGGCGCAGGAAGACTGACTTGTAGGAGCGCACCTGTGCGCGATGCTCTTCGCCGCGTCGCGAAAGCATCGCGCACAGGGTGCGCTCCTACAACAGCATCAATGCGTGCTGACGTCGATCAGCTCCACGTCGAACACCAGCGACGCATTCGGCGGAATGTCGCCACCGGCGCCCTGGGCGCCATAGCCGAGCGCAGCGGGAATCAGCAACGTACGCTTGCCACCCACGCGCATGCCGGCCACGCCCTGGTCCCAACCTTCGATGACCCGGCCGGCGCCCAGCTGGAAATTGAACGGCGCGCCGTGGTCGCGTGAGCTGTCGAACTTCGTGCCGTGCTTGTCGGTGGCGGTGTCGTCATACAGCCAGCCGGTGTAGTGCACCAGCACGTCCATGCCGGCCTTCGCCTCGGCGCCGCTGCCGACGGTTTGGTCGATGGTGGTGAGCTTGTCCACGTGGCCGTGGGTGCGGACCTGGGGCGAGCCGCCGCAGGCGGCGAGGGTGAATACGGCGAGCAGGGGCAGTAACCAGCGCATGGGTATCTCCGGAAAGGGGGGGTTATTTCGACGCGTCCGTGGCGAGCATGCGCTTCACCGGATCCACGGCCACCGTGTCGGTATCGTTCATCAATTGCAGCTGGCCATCCTGGATCAGGCATTGCAAGCGCATGCCCCGCTGCAACAGCGCGACCAGTTCCGTCACTGTCGCGGCGGGAATGTCGAGCACGGTGAGGTTCCTGTTGCGGGCCAGTGAGGCGCCGACCTTGCTCCACCAGATCTCCGCGGCGTTGCCGCCGTAGCTGATCACCACCACCTGGCGCGAGCGGCCGCAGGCCTTGCGGATGCGGCTCTCGTCGGGCTGGCCCAGCTCGATCCACAGTTCGATCTCGTCGGTATACGCCTTGCGCCACAGTGCGGGTTCGTCCTCGTCGCTGAGGCCCTTGCCGAACTCCAGCCGGTCCTCCGCGTACAGCGCGAATGCCAGCAGCCGCACCATCAGGCGCTCCTCGGTTTCCGAGGGGTGCCGCGCCAGGGTCAGCGCGTGGGTGGCGTAGTAATGCCGATCCATGTCGCTGATCTGCAGTTCGACTTTGTAGATGGTGGAGTTGAGCGCCATGGGCCATGCCTTGAGACAACAGCCGGCCATTCTACGCGTTGGTTCTAGACTGCGGTGCTGATGACTGACGCCTTCCACGACCCCCACGCCAGCACCGTGCATCTGCCTGCCGGCGAATGGGCCACGGTGCTGGACGCGCTGTGCGCGCATTTCCCCAGCGTGAGCCGGGAGCAGTGGCTGGGCCGGATTGAGCGCGGGCGGGTGCTGGATGCGCAGGGGCGGGCGATCACGCCGCATGCGCTGTATCGCGCGGGGCTGCGCATCCACTATTACCGCGAGGTGGCGCACGAGGTGCCGATCCCCGGCATTGAAACCGTGCTGCATGTCGATGCGCACCTGGTGGTGGCGGACAAGCCGCATTATCTACCGGTGACGCCGGCGGGCGGCTTCGTGGAGCAGACCTTGCTGCGGCGTTTGATGCGCCGGCTGGACAATCCTGACCTGGTGCCGCTGCACCGGATCGATCGGGCCACGGCGGGGCTGGTGCTTTTTTCGGCCAACCCGGCCAGCCGCGCGGCGTACCAGGCGCTGTTCCGCGAGCGACGCATCGACAAGCTTTATCACGCGCTGGCGCCGGGCTTGCCGCAGCTGTCGTTTCCGCAGCGTCGCCGTTCGCGCATGGTGGCGGGCGAGCCGTTTTTCCGCATGCGTGAGATCGAGGGCGAGCCCAATAGCGAGACGGTCATCGAGGTGATCGAACGCGAAACCGACATCTGGCGCTATGCGCTGCAGCCGGTCACCGGCAAGAAGCACCAGTTGCGCCTGCACATGGCCGCGCTGGGCGCGCCGATCCTGCATGACACGCTGTATCCCGAACTTGCGCCGGTAGCCGACGACGACCATCGCCGCCCGCTGCAATTGCTGGCGCGCAACCTGGCGTTCGACGATCCGCTGTCCGGCGAGCGGCGCCGCTTCGAGAGCGCGCTGGAGCTGGCCGGGCCAGTGCCAGAAGTTGGTTCTGTCGACGCGCGGTAAGCAGCCATTACGCGTTATCGTTGCCCGCACTATTGGCGCGGGAGAGTCGTCGTGAATGCACAACCCCTGTCCGGCGCCACGCCGCGCACCGAGCTCACCGTACGCGGCCTGATCATCGGCATCGTGATCACCCTGGTCTTCACCGCGGCCAATGTGTTCTTCGGACTCAAGGCGGGCCTGACCTTCGCCACCTCGATTCCCGCGGCGGTGATCTCGATGGCGATCCTGCGCGCGTTCAAGAATTCCACGATGCAGGAAAACAACATCGTGCAGACGGTGGCCTCGTCGGCGGGCACGCTGTCGGCGATCATCTTCGTG
>DATJCF010000163.1:0-11363 GCA_035514935.1 Rhodanobacter sp.
CAGCGTGCTGATGTCGATGGGCATGATGATGGTCTCGCCAATGATCATCTCGCTGCCGTTCAAGATCATGCTGTTCGTGCTGGTCGACGGCTGGACGCTGCTGCTCGGCACCCTGGCCGGGAGCTTCTACACGTGACCGCCTTGGCTACGCCCCCTGTAGGAGCGCATCTTGTGCGCGATGCTTTTGCCTGTGGGAGCGACTTCAGTCGCGATGCTTTTTGGTCAAGCAAGAGCAAGAGCTTTCGATCGCCTTCGGCGCTCGAGTCACTTTCTCTTTGCGTGGCCAAAGAGAAAGTAACCAAAGAGAAAGGCCACCCCGCTTCCGCGCCTTGCGGGCATCCTGCCCGCAAGGTTCGCGTGCGGGCTACGGGGTTTGGCGACAGGGCATCCTGCCCTGACGCCAAACTGGCTTGCATCCATGCAAGCCACCCTGCGGGCTTTTCCTTCGCCCGCCCGCCGCTGCAGAGGGGCCCCGGGGTAAAGCGCCGCGCCATCGTGGCGCGGACTCGGTGCGCAGCGGCTGCGCCGCTGCGAGAGCGCGGCGGCGTGTGGCTTTTCTCAGTTCTCCTCTGTTCTCCATCGTTCTCCTCAGCCTCCGTTCGCCCTGAGCGTAGCCGCGTAGCGGCGAAGTCGAAGGGTGGGGCTTGCTGGTGCCCTTCGACTTCGGCCTTCGGCCTACGCTCAGGGCGAACGGCTGGGGCTGGCAGCTTTGCTTCTGCTTCTGCTTCTGCTTTTGAATTTGCCTTTGCCTTTGCCTTTGCCCTGGCTCCATCCCGAGTGCGCGCCACGATGGCGCGCTGCTCTACCCGGGGCCCCTGTGCGGCGGTGAGTCGGGGTCGACAAGGCCGCGTAGCGGGCGAGTCCATGGATGGACTCGCCTTTTCGCGCGGGCAGGAGCCCGCTCGAAAAGCCCGGCCCCGACTCACGGACTTGCCGGGCAGGATGCCCGGCAAGCGCCAAGCGGGGTGGCCTTCTCTTTTGGTTACTTTTCTCTTGGCCACGCAAGAGAAAAGTGACTCGGTCGCCGCAGGCGATCGAAAGCTCTTCGCTCTGGAACCACGCAAGAGCAAAAGCGTCGCGACTGAAGTCGCTCCTACAAACAGCAAGAGCATCGCGCACAGGGTGCGCTCCTACAGCTGTGCACCGGGGGGCAAGCCATGACGCCTGAATCCATCATGGAGTTTGGTCAGCACGCGTTGTATGTGGCGATGCTGGTGGCGGCGCCGTTGTTGCTGACCGCGCTGGCCGTGGGTCTGCTGATCGGCGTGATCCAGGCGGCCACCCAGATCAACGAGATGACCTTGAGCTTCATCCCCAAGCTGATCGCGATGGCGTTGGTAGCGTTGATCACCGGGCCGTGGATGCTGCGGGTGCTGGTGCAGTTCACCAAGCAGCTGATCGAAAGCCTGCCGAGTGCAATCAGATGACAGGGCTGGATCTGGCGCAGCTGCCGACCTGGCTGGGCAGCCTGTTCTGGGCGTTGGCGCGGGTCAGCGGGCTGTGCCTGGTGGCGCCGGTTTTCAGCGCCGCGGTGATCCCGGCGCGGATCCGGGTGGGCGTGGTGGTGGTGTTGACGCTGGTGCTGGCGCCGATGGCTTCGGCCACGATCGATCCGTTGAGCGCCGAAGGCGTGGCGACGATGGCGGGGCAGGTGCTGATCGGCGCGGCCATCGGTTTCGTGTTGAAGCTGGTGTTCGAGGCGGTGTCGCTGGGTGGGACCCTGATTGCGCAGAGCATGAGCCTGGGCTTTGCCGAAGTGGTGAACCCGCAGGCCGGCGGCAGCTCGCCGGTGTTGAGCCAGTTCTACCTGATACTGGTGACGCTGCTGTTTTTGGTGATGGACGGCCACTTGCGCTTGATTGCGCTGCTTGCCGACAGCTTTCATACCTTGCCGCCGGGTGTGCCGGCGATCAACGCCAATGGCCTGCACGCGGTGGCCAGTTTCGGCGCGGAGCTGTTTGCCGGCTCGGTGCGGGTGGCGTTGCCGGCGATGACGTCGCTGCTGGTGGTGAACATCGGCTTTGCGGCGATCAGCCGCGCGGCGCCGTCGATGAACCTGTTTGCGGTGGGTTTTCCGATCACCGTGTCGCTGGGTTTCGTTGCGTTGTGGCTGTCGCTGCGCAGCCTGCCCGGTGCGTTTGAAGCCCTGCAGGGCGACGCCTGGTCGCTGATGCGCAACCTCATAGGGAGCTGACGCCGTGGCTGACGACAGCGACCAGGAAAAAACCGAACAACCTACCGAAAAACGCCTTCGCGAATCCCGCGAAAAGGGCGAGGTTCCGCGATCGCGCGATCTGTCCGGCGCGATGGTGGTGCTGGCCGGGGTGGCGGCCTTGATGAGCAGTGGCCCAAGCGCGTACCTGCATGCGCAGCGGATTTTTTCGTTGGGGCTGCACTATTCGCGCGACGCGCTGTTTTCCGACGCCTTGCCCGGCCGCGCGCTGGTGGCGGCAATGCACGAGGCGCTGGCGTTGTTCTGGCCGGTGGCGGTGGCGACGATGCTGGCCACGGTGGCGGCGCCCTTGTTGCTGGGTGGGCTGAATTTCAGCGCCAAGGCGCTGGAGCCGAAGTTCGAGCGGCTCGATCCGATCAAGGGGCTGGGCAAGATTTTCGCCATGCGCGGCCTGGTGGAGCTGGGCAAGGCGCTGCTGAAACTGCTGTTTATCGGCGCGGTGCTGGCCTTGCTGCTGCGGCACTGGCAGGGCGAGCTGCAGGCGACCGGGCGTGGTTCGGTGGTCGAGGGGATCGCCCAGTCGCTCGGCCTGCTGGGGCGCGCCGCGCTGTGGTTCGGTTCGATGCTGGCGCTGATCGGCGGCATCGACGCGCTCTATCAGAAATACGACCACAGCAAGAACCTGCGCATGACCAAGCAGGAAATCAAGGACGAGATGAAGGAGAGCGAGGGCAACCCCGAGATGAAGGGGCGCATCCGCCAGGTACAGCAGGCGCAGGCGCGCCGCCGCATGATGGAAGACCTGCCCCGCGCCGACGTGGTGGTGGTCAACCCCACCCACTTCGCGGTGGCGCTGCGTTACGACGACGGGAAAATGGGCGCGCCCCGCGTGATCGCCAGGGGCGTGGACGTTTTGGCCCAGCAGATTCGCCTGGTGGCGGGCTCCCATCACATTCCGATAGTCGAAGCGCCGCCGTTGGCACGCGCCTTGTATGCAACGACTGAACTGGGGCGGGAAATTCCTGCCGCCCTGTACGTGGCGGTGGCCCAGATCCTGGCCTACGTCTACCAGTTGAAGCAAGCAACGGCGCAGGGCGAGACACCGCCCGCGGCACCGGTCCCCGACGTCGATCCTGACTTGATGGGGCCTTATCGCGACACATGACGAGTCAAATCCATGACGGGTGCAGACGTACTAGGCAATTTCAAACACTTCGCCCGACGGGGAATTGGCGCACCAGTGATGATGCTGGTGATGCTGGCGATGTTGATGTTGCCGCTGCCGCCATTCCTGCTCGACATGTTGTTCAGCTTCAATATCGCGCTGTCGCTGGTGATCCTGCTGGCGGTGGTCTACGTGATGCGGCCGCTGGAGTTCGCGGCGTTTCCCACCGTGGTGCTGATGGCGACCTTGCTGCGCCTGGCACTGAACATCGCCTCCACCCGCGTGGTGCTGCTGCACGGTCATGATGGCCCCGGCGCCGCCGGCAAGGTGATCGAGGCGTTCGGCGAGTTCGTCATCGGCGGCAACTTTGCCGTCGGCCTGGTGGTGTTCATCATCATCACCATCATCAACTTCGTGGTGGTGACCAAGGGCGCCACCCGCGTGTCCGAGGTGACCGCGCGGTTCACGTTGGACGCGATGCCCGGCAAGCAGATGGCGATCGATGCCGATTTGAACGCCGGCCTGCTGACCCAGGAACAGGCGCGCGATCGCCGCCAGGAAGTGCGCGAGGAGGCGGACTTCTACGGCTCGATGGACGGTGCCTCGAAATTCGTGCGTGGCGATGCCACCGCCGGCATCCTGATCCTCATCATCAATATCGTCGGCGGCTTCTTCGTCGGCGTGATGCAACACGGCCTGTCGGCCAGCGAGGCCGCCTCCACCTACACCTTGCTGACCATCGGCGATGGCCTGGTGGCGCAGGTGCCGGCGCTGATGTTGTCGGTGGCCGCGGCGATCATCGTCACCCGCGTGTCGAAATCCCAGGATATGGGCAAGCAGCTGATCGCCCAGGTGTTCGGCCAGCCGCGCGCGCTGGGCGTGGCGGCGGCGGTGCTGGCCGTGATGGGTGTGATCCCGGGCATGCCCAACGTGGCGTTCCTGCTGTTGGCCGCCGCTTGCGCCGGCGCGGCCTGGCTGCTGCTGAAACGCGAGCGCGATACCCGCGCCCAACTGGCCGGGGCGGTGGCCGAGGCGCCGCCGGCCACGGCGGCGCCCGAGCGCATGGAACTGGGTTGGGAGGATGTGGCCAGCGTCGACCCGCTGGGCCTGGAAGTGGGCTACCGGCTGATTCCGCTGGTCGACACGCATCAGGGCGGCGAACTGATGGGGCGGATCAAATCCGTGCGCCGCAAGCTGTCGCAGGAGCTGGGTTTCCTGGTGCCGGCGGTGCATATCCGCGACAACCTGGATCTGGGCCCCAACACCTACCGCATCACCCTGATGGGCGTGCCGATGGGCGAGTCGGAGGTGCACACCGAGCGCCTGATGGCGATCAACCCCGGCCAGGTGCACGGCACCCTGCAAGGCATCGCCACGCGGGACCCGGCGTTCGGCCTGGAAGCGGTGTGGATCGACAGCGGACAGCGCGACCTGGCCCAGAGCTACGGTTACACCGTGGTCGACCCGGCCACCGTGATCGCCACCCATCTGTCGCACATCCTGCAGAACCACGCGCACGAATTGCTCAGCCATCAGGACGTGCAGCAACTGCTGGATCGCCTGGCCGCCACCGCGCCGAAACTGGTCGAGGACCTGGTGCCGAAGCGGCTGACCCTGGGTGCCGTGGTGAAGGTGCTGCAGAACCTGCTAGCCGAGCGCGTGCCGATCCGCAATATGCGCAGCATCGTCGAATCCTTGGCGGAACATGCCGCTCATAGTCAGGATCCCGGCGTTCTGACCGCCGCCGTGCGCGTGGCGCTGGGTCGCCAGATCGTGCAGGAGATCACCGGCCTGGGCACCGAAGTGCCGGTGATTACGCTGGCGCCGGAGCTCGAACAGATCCTGATGAACTCGCTGTCCGGCGGCGGTGTGGCTGGCGCGGCGGTGGAACCGGGCCTGGCCGACCGCCTGCAGCAGAGTGTCGCCGACGCCGCGCGGCGCCAGGAAGTCACTGGCGAACCGGCCGTTTTGCTGGTTGCGCCACAGTTACGGCCATGGCTCGCACGCTTTACCCGCCATGTGGCACAAAACCTGCACGTACTTGCTTACAACGAAGTGCCCGACAACCGCCGCGTGCGGCTGGTCCAGGCACTGGGTCAATAAGAACCGGGAGCAGGGCATCGTGAATAGAGCATCGCTGACACGGGAGAGCGTCATGAGGAAACAGGAATGGCGACACCCGCCCGGCCGCAACGCCCCTGCTCCAAACCATTCCCCATTCCCCATTCCCCATTCCCGCGCGCGGAGCAAGCAATGAAGATCAAGCGTTTCGTTGCCAAGGACATGCGCCAGGCCATGCGTGAAGTGCGCGAGGAGCAGGGCCCGGATGCGGTGATCCTGTCCACCCGCCGGCTGGCCGAGGGCATCGAGGTCATCGCCGCCATCGACTACGACGAGGCCCTGATCCGCGAAGCCACGCGGCACAGTGTCATGCCGGCACAGGAATCCGACGCCGTGCCCGGCGCAGTCATCCCCGAGACGGCACCGGTCGAAATGGCACCGATCGCCGCCGTTGCCGCCGCACCACGGCCGGTTGCGCCGCCACCGGTTCGCCCGCTCGCTGCGGTCAGCGCGCCCGCCGCCGCCATGCACCCCCGGCCATATCCGAGCCGCATGGAATCGCAGATCACGATGCCGCCGCTGGTGGCCGTGGATTCCCTCGCCGCCGCGCAGCAGGTGAACGACCGTACGGCGCAGGACACCGCCCGCCTTCGCGCCGAACTGGGCAGCATGCGCGAGATGCTGGAGATGCAGCTTTCCAGCCTGGCCTGGAACGACATGGATCGCCGCCAGCCGCAGCGCGCGCGGGTACTGCGCGAACTGACCCGGCTCGGCATCGAGGCCGACGTGGCGCGTGCGCTGGTCGCCGAACTTCCCGATCAACTGAGTGCCGAGCAGGCGCGCTACCTGCCGCTGGGCATGCTCAGCCGCAGCCTGGTGATCAGCGGCCGCGGCCTGTCCGACGCCGCCGGCGTGACCGCGCTGGTCGGCCCTACCGGCGTGGGCAAGACCACCACCATCGCCAAGCTGGCCGCGCGCGCCGTGCTGCGCCATGGCGCCGATCAGGTGGCGCTGATCAGCACCGACCATTACCGCATCGGCGCCGCCGCCCAGCTGGAACATTACGGCCGGCTGCTCGGCGTGCGCGTGTATCCCGCGCATGACGTGGCCAGCCTGCGCAAGGTGCTCGGTCTGCTGCAGGGTCGCCAGACCGTGCTGGTGGACACTGCCGGCGTGGCCGGCAACGACCCGCGCATGGCCCAGCAGATGGACGTGCTTGCCGCCGCCGGTGGACTGCGCGCCTGCCTGGTGCTGGCGGCGAATGCGCAGTCCGATGCGCTGGAACAAGCCATCCGCGCCTACGAACCACTGCAGCCGCAGGCCTGCATCCTCACCAAGCTGGATGAGGCGCCCAGCCTCGGCGGCGCGTTGTCGGTGGTGATCCGCCACCGCCTGCCGCTCGACTACACCACCGATGGACAGCGTGTGCCCGAGGACATTGCCGAGGCCAACGCGCGCACGCTGGTGTGCCGTGCCGCGCAATCGTTGAAAAGCAATGCGCCGGATGAGAATCTGATGGCAGAACGGTTTGGCCTCGCGGTGGCCAGCGCATGAGTGGAGTACTTGCAATGGACCAGGCCTCCGGTCTGAAGAACCTGTTTTCCGCGATGGCAGGTGAACCCAATGGCCCGACCGGCACCGGACGGGCTGACGGCCTGCTCGACATGCCGGGCAAGCCACGCCGGCGCTGCCGCGCCATCGCCGTCGCCGGCGGCAAGGGTGGCGTGGGCAAAAGCACCGTATCGGTGAACCTGGGCATGTCGCTGTCGATGGCCGGCCACGACGTGATGCTGCTGGATGCCGACATGGGCCTGGCCAATGTCGACGTGCTGCTCGGCCTCACGCCGTCGCGCCACATCGGCCACCTGCTCGATGGCGAGTGCGGACTGGAAGACTTGATCCTGGAAGCGCCGCGCGGCTTGCGCGTGATTCCCGCCGGCTCCGGCGCCCGTCGCCTGGCGCAGCTGGACAACGGCGAGCATGCGGCCGTCATCCGCGCGTTCGACGAGCTGCCGCAGCCGCCGCAGTATCTGCTGGTCGATACCGCCGCGGGGCTGTCCGACAGCGTGGCGATGTTCGCCGCCGCCACCGATGACGTGATGCTGGTGGTGTGCGATGAGCCCGCTTCCCTCACCGACGCTTACGCCATGATCAAG
Source organism: Rhodanobacter sp. (assembly GCA_035514935.1). GTDB lineage: Bacteria > Pseudomonadota > Gammaproteobacteria > Xanthomonadales > Rhodanobacteraceae > Rhodanobacter. The sequence goes on from DATJCF010000163.1 coordinate 7,556, forward strand.
GTGCTCAGCCGTGACTTCGGCGTGCGCCGCTTCCGCATGGTCGCCAACATGGTGCGCAACGAGGGCGAGGCGCGCCAGCTGCACCAGAAGCTTTCGCGGGTGAGCGACCGTTTTCTCGACGTGGTGATCGATTTCACCGGGTGGGTGCCGCATGACGAGCGTCTGCGACAGGCCATCCGCCGCCAGTGTGCGGTGGTGGACCTGTGGCCGTCGAGCCGTTCGGCAATGGCATTCAAGCAATTGGCAGGTGCGGTCGATACATGGGCAGAACCCGAACGCGCTGGCCATGGCCGCATCGCCTTCTTTGGCGGTCAGCCTGTGTCGTCAACGGGGTGGTGAGATGAACGTGGCATCGGAGTATCTGCAACATTCCCGCGAAAGCGCCGACGAACTGGTACGTCGGCATGCACCGCTGGTGCGACGCATCGCCTATCACCTGATGGGACGGTTGCCGACCAGCGTTGACGTGGGCGACTTGATCCAGGCGGGAATGATCGGTTTGCTGGAAGCATCGCGCAATTACGCCCTCGACCGGGGCGCCAGCTTCGAAACGTATGCGGGCATCCGTATCCGTGGCGCCATGCTGGACGAGTTGCGGCGCACCGACTGGACCCCGCGCTCGGTGCATCGCAAGACCCGCGAAGTGGCCGAGGTGGTGCGCCAGATCGAAGCCGAGACCGGCACCGAGGCGGAGGACGCCGAAGTGATGAAGCGCCTGGGCATCGGCGCCGAGGAATACCACCAGGTGCTGGCCGATGCAGCCTGCGCCCGGTTGCTGAGCCTCACCGCACCGGACGACGGCGAGGAAAGTGCCGCGCTCGACGTGGCCGACGAATCGGGCCTGAGCCCGGCGGACAGCATCGAACACCAGGGCATGCGCGATGCGCTGGCCGACGCGATCACGGGCCTGCCCGAGCGCGAGCAGCTGGTGATGTCGCTGTACTACGAGCAGGAATTGAACTTGAAGGAAATCGGCGCCGTGCTCGGCGTGAGCGAATCGCGCGTCTGCCAGATCCATGGCCAGGCGGTGATCCGGTTGCGCGCACGGCTGGGTGACTGGCGCGATTGAACACGCAATCAAGCGGGTACGACTGAACAAACAGCATCGGCGAACCAGGTCCGGTAGCTTGACCCGAAAAGCACAAACGGAGAACGTGGTTTGGACAAGAACATGAAAATCCTGGTGGTGGACGACTTCTCCACCATGCGGCGCATCGTCCGCAACCTGCTGGTCGAGCTGGGCTTCAGCAACCCGCTGATCCAGGAGGCCGACGATGGCGAGAACGCGCTGGTCATGTTGCGCAACCAGCCGTTCGACCTGGTCGTGACCGACTGGAACATGCCCAACATGACCGGCATCGACCTGTTGCGCGCGATCCGCGCCGAACCGGCCCTGAAGGGCCTGCCGGTGTTGATGGTCACCGCCGAGAACAATCGTGACCAGATCATCGCCGCCGCGCAGGCGGGCGTGAATGGCTACATCGTCAAGCCGTTCACTGCGGTCACCCTGAAGGAAAAACTCGGCAAGATCTTCGAACGGATCGCTGCCGCCGGAGCCAACGCATGAACGCCATCCTGCCGTCGTTGAACGCGGAAAACCTGCCGTCCGAATTGCGCGACCTGCTCAACAGCCCCGACGGCCCCGCATTCGAACAGGCGCTGGACGTGATGGTGCGCGACCGCGAGAAGCACCTGTTTCGCGCGCTGGGCCAACTGGCTCGCGACCTGCACGGCGCGATGAGCCGGCTCGGTGGCGAACTGGCCAACGAAGGTATTCCCGGCAGCGTCGCCGACGCGCGCAAGCACCTCAACGACGTGCTGGAAATGAGCTCGCAGGCGGCGCACCGCAGCATCGATTTCGCCGAGCGCATGCGCCCGGCCGCGGAGTCGCTGGCCCACAACGCGAACGAAGTGCTGGCGTTCACCGACAGCAAGAGCGACCCGGCCGCCGTGCTGGCGCATCAGGCCAGCGATTTCGCCATCAGCTGCAACGAGGGCCTGGCCGACATGGTGATGGCGCAGTCGTGGCAGGACCTGTCCGGCCAGCGCATCAAGAAGGTCGTCAACTTCATCGAGAGCGTGGAATCGTCACTGCTTGAACTGGTACGCCTTACCGGTGCACTGGCCGGCAGCGAAGTGCCCGCCAGTGCGGTCAAGGTATCCAGCCAGGACGACGCCGATCGCCTGCTCAGCGAATTCGGGTTTTGAAGGCGCGGTTGCCGTGAGTGCAGAGTTCGACAACGAGCTGCGCCAGGATTTTCTGGTCGAAGCCGGTGAGCTGGTACAGGCGCTGGGCGAGCAGTTGATCGGGCTGGAAGCGAACCCGCACGACAGCGAGTTGCTGAACGCGGTGTTCCGCGCCTTCCATACGGTCAAGGGCGGCGCGGGTTTCCTGGCGATCGAGCCGATGGTGCAGCTGTGCCATCACGCCGAGGACCTGCTCAACGGCGCCCGCAACGGCGCCGTGATTCTCGATGCACCGTTGATGGACGCGCTGCTCGAAGCGCTGGACCTGCTCAACGACATGATGGCCGCGCTCGGCGCTGACGAGCCGCTGACGACGCCGCCACCGGCCTTGCTGCAGCGATTGAACCGCGCCGCGCCGGCTCCCGCACCCGCACCCGTCGCGGCCCCGGTCGAGACAAGCGGTGACAACGCCGCCATCGACGACAGCGAGTTCGAGGCGTTGCTGGACAAGATGTACGGCAGCAACGCACCGGGCACGGTCGAGCCGGCACCGCTCGCCGTTGCCCCGGTCGTGTCCGCGCCTTCATCCGGTGGCGCCATCGACGATGACGAATTCGAAGCCTTGCTGGATGCCTTGCACGGTCAGGGCGGCCAGCCCGGTGCGGCGCCCGCACCGGCGCCGCCGGTCGCCGCCGTGCCGACGCCGGCACCTGCGGCTGCGCCGTCGCCAGCGCCAGCGCCTGCACGCCATGCCGCCACGGCCGAAACCACCGTGCGCGTCGACACCGCGCGGTTGGATGCGTTGGTCAATCGCGCCGGTGAACTGGTGCTGGTGCGCAACCGCCTCCTCAGCCTCGCCGCCAACAGCGCCGACGAGGCCCTGGTGATCGCCGCCAACGAACTCGATCGTGTCGCCGACGAACTGCAGACCGCCGTACTCGGCATGCGCATGCAGCCGGTGGGTCGCCTGTTCCAGCGTTTTCCGCGCATCGTGCGCGACCTGGCGCGCCAGCTCGGCAAGAACGTGGAGCTGGTGCTGGAAGGCGAGGGCACCGACCTCGATCGCAGCCTGGTCGAAGCGCTGGCCGATCCGCTGATCCATCTGCTGCGCAACGCGCTCGATCATGGCGTCGAGACACCCGACGAACGCAAACGCACCGGCAAGCCCGACAAGGCGCGTGTGTGCCTGTCCGCCAGCCAGCGCGGCGAGCACATCGTGATTTCCGTCAGCGACGATGGTCGCGGCATGGACGCGAACGTGCTGCGCCGCAAGGCGATCGAGAAGGGCCTGATCGGCACCGACGAGGCGGCGCGGCTGTCCGATGTCGAGTGCTACGAGCTGGTGTTCCGCCCCGGTTTCAGCACCGCCGCGGTGGTCTCCGATATCTCCGGCCGCGGCGTGGGCATGGATGTGGTCAAGACCCGCGTGGCGGAACTGGGTGGCAGCCTCAAGGTGCAATCGCGCCTCGGCCACGGCAGCGAACTCGAATTGAGCGTGCCGCTGACGCTGGCGATCCTGCGCGTGCTGATGGTGCGCGTGGGCGAGCGTCTGCTGGCGCTGCCGATGGGCAACGTCGAGGAAGTCTTCGAATTGAGTGCCGGGCAGGACCGCATGCTCGAC
>DATJCF010000164.1:0-7060 GCA_035514935.1 Rhodanobacter sp.
CAAGAACCTGCTCAAGCGCGTGCACAGCGAACGCCCGGGCTACTGGCACACCGTGGTGAAGGACTGGAAGGGTGTCTCCGAGGAGACCACCACCGGCGTGCACCGCCTGTACCAGCTGGCCGAGGCGAAGTCGCTGCTGATCCCCGCGATCAACGTCAACGACTCGGTCACCAAGAGCAAGTTCGACAACCTGTACGGCTGCCGCGAATCGCTGGCCGATGGCCTGAAGCGCGCGATGGACGTGATGCTGGCCGGCAAGGTCGCCGTGGTCTGCGGCTACGGCGACGTCGGCAAGGGCTGCGCGCATTCGCTGCGTGCGTATGGCTCGCGCGTCGTCGTCACCGAGATCGACCCGATCAACGCGCTGCAGGCGGCGATGGAAGGCTTCGAGGTCAACACGGTCGAATCCACGCTGGGCCGCGGCGACATCTACGTCACCACCACCGGCAACAAGGACGTGCTGACGCTTGAGCATCTCAAGTCGATGAAGGACCAGGCGATCGTCTGCAACATCGGCCACTTCGACAACGAGATCCAGGTCGACGCGCTGAACGCGATGGCCGGCGTCACCAAGCTCAACATCAAGCCGCAGGTGGACAAGTACACCTTCGCCGACGGCCGCGCGATCTTCCTGCTCGCCGAAGGCCGGCTGGTCAACCTGGGCTGCGCCACCGGCCACCCGAGCTTCGTGATGTCCAACTCGTTCGCCAACCAGACCCTGGCGCAGATCGACCTGTGGGAGCACAAGGATAGCTACGAGAACAAGGTCTACATCCTGCCGAAGAAGCTGGACGAGGAAGTCGCGCGCCTGCATCTGGAGAAGATCGGCGTGAAGCTGACCACGCTCAGCAGCGAGCAGGCGAAGTACCTCGGCGTGCCGGTGGAAGGCCCGTACAAGCCGGATCACTACCGCTACTGATCGACAAGCTGGTCGCCAAGACCGGAATGCAACGGGCGCCTTCGGGCGCCCGTTCTATTTTATCGGCCGCTTCGGTGGGAAGCCCGCCGCCTTTCAGGGCGTGCCCGGCGGACTCCCGGACACGTCGCGGAACCGCAGCATGTCGCCGACACGCAACGAGGCCCCATCGTAGAAACCCGTCGCCGGCGCGAAGTCGCGCGGGTTGTGGAACGTCCCGAACAGGATGTCGAACAGCGGCACGTCGGCGTAGTTGTCGCGATGATGGCCGCGGGCGTGATGCCACGAATGGCTCTCGGGTCGCTGCACGATATAGCCGAGCCAGCGCGGCGTGCGCACGTTGGTGTGCTGGAAGATCGCCAGCAGCGTGGCGATGAGCAGGGCCGCCGTCGTCGCCGGCGCGGAAAGGCCGACCACGACCGTCAGCGCGAGGCTCGACACGGCCGTCCATCCCACCATGTCCAGCGGATGAAACCAGTACGCGCTGTAGGCGTCGACGCGCTCGGCGCTGTGGTGCATCTGATGCAGGACACGCCAGAGGAAGTTCGAGGCATGCATGGCGCGGTGGTAGACGTAGCCGATGAACTCGTAGGCGAGGACACCCACCAGGCCGCCGGCCGCAACGCCGAGATGATCGAGGTCGAACAGCCGCCACGACGGCAGGCAGGCGCCCCACAACAGCGGCAGGTAGGTGGACAGCGCGAAGAACAGCGCGAAGGCGGCCAGTCCCCGCAGGCGCCACGCAGGCATCGCCGGCAACGGCCGCGCCGGCGCGAGATGCTCCCACAGCACCAGCGCCGCATACATCGCGAAAACGGTCAGCGAAATCGGGTCGAGCAGGACAGCGATCGGCGACGGCATGGTCGTTCGGCTCCAGCTTGCGCGGTTGGTCTACGATAGCCCCGGCAACAGATCGCACCCACAGTCATTTCGGCAACGAATCGGACGGATCGGCCATGACCGCAGCCTCCCAGCCCGTGATCGCGATCCTGGCCGTGCCGGAGACATCGGCCTCGGTGCTTTACGGCATGTACGACCTGTTCCGCTCGGCCGGCAGGGACTGGGACATGGCGATCGGCGGCGATGAAGGGCCTGGCGTGGTGCAGCCGGTCGTCGTCGCCACCCGCGGCGGATCCTTCCCTATCGTCAACGGGGTCAGCGTGACACCGGAAACGACGATCGAGCGGATCGGCTGTCCGGACGTGGTGGTGATTCCCGACCTGGCGGTCGACCCGCACCGCGCCCTCGAGGACAACCGCTTCGCGACCGAGATCGCCTGGCTCAGGGATTGTCACGCGCGCGGAACGGTGCTGGCTTCAGCCTGCTCGGGCGCGCTGCTGTTCGCCGAGGCGGGCCTGCTCGACGGCCACGATGCGACGACGCACTGGGCTTTCGCCGACGCGATCGCGCGGCGGCACCCGCGCATCCGCATGCGCCCGGAAAACGCCCTGGTCGTCACCGGCGAAGGCCATCGCCTGGTGATGGCCGGTGGCGGCACGTCCTGGGCCGACCTGGCGCTGTACCTGATCGCGCGGCTGGCCGGCGTGGAGCAGGCGATGCACACCGCGCGCATGAACCTGGTCGAATGGCACGCCGTCGGCCAGCAGCCCTACGCGCGGCTGGCGCGTTCGCGTCAGTCGGACGACGCCATCGTCGCGCACTGCCAGGTCTGGATCGCCGAGCACTATGAGGAACCGTCGCCGGTCGCCGCGATGGTGCGCCTGAGCGAGCTGCCCGAGCGCACGTTCAAGCGCCGCTTCCAGCACGCGACCGGGCTGTCACCGCTCGAGTACGTACACACCCTGCGACTGGAGGAAGCCAAGCAGATGCTCGAGGCCGGCACCGAGCCGGTCGAGGCGATCGCCAACGCGGTCGGCTACGAGGACGCGGGTTTCTTCGGGCGGCTGTTCCGACGCAAGGTCGGCCTCGCGCCATTGCAGTACCGGCGCCGTTTCGGGGTGATGCGGCGATCGCTGGCAGGGCGCTGAAGGGAGCCGGGCGCCCGCTGCCCGTCAGCCATGTCAGGCCTTATCCATCGCTTCATCGCGAAACAAAGATATACTTGCCCGCACCACGACAGGGAGCCCCACGATGCCGGCCGTCAGTTTCGAGTTTTTCCCGCCCAAGACCGATGAACAGCGGGCGCAATTGGACCGTACCGTCGCGGCGTTGAAGGCGTACCAGCCCGACTACGTGTCGGTGACTTTTGGTGCCGGCGGCTCCACCCTGAGCTACACGGCCGAAACCGCGCGGCACCTGCATGAACAGCACGGCCTGCCCGCCGCGCCGCATCTTTCGTGCGTGGGCGGCAACCGCGCCGAGCTGGCTGCCTTGCTGGACGACTACCGTGCCGCCGGCTATCGCCGCATCGTGGCGCTGCGCGGCGACCTGCCCTCGGGCATGGCCACGCCGGGCGACTTCCGTTACGCCGCCGAGCTGGTGCGTTTCATCCGTGAGCACAGCGGCGACCATTTCCACATCGAGGTGGCGGCCTATCCGGAAACCCACCCGCAGGCCGACAACGCTTTGCGCGACCTGCAGCATTTCAAGGCCAAGGTCGATGCCGGCGCCGATGGCGCGATCACGCAGTATTTCTTCAACGCCGATGCCTACTTCCGTTTCGTCGACGACGTGCAGCGGTTGGGCGTGAACGTGCCGATCGTGCCGGGCATCATGCCGATCACCAACTACAGCCAGCTGCAGCGGTTTTCCGACATGTGTGGCGCGGAAATCCCGCGCTGGATCACCCAGCGCATGCGCGCCCACGGCGACGATGCCGACGCCGTTCGCAAGCTGGGCACCGAGGTGGTGACAACGCTGTGCCGGCGCCTGCTCGATGGCGGCGCGCCCGGCCTTCACTTCTATACGCTGAACCGTGCCAAGGCCACCGAGGCGGTGCTGAAGCAACTGGCGTAAGAGAAGCTTGAGCGAGTCGTCATCCCGGCGAACGCTGGAATGACGGCAACGAACGGATCGGCCCCTCTCTGGCGGCAAGCTATGCTGGCTCCCATGCGCTTGCCTTTCGCCCTGCTGGCCGTTGCCCTGCCTGTCGTGGCCGGGGCACAGACGGCCATCCATCACTGCATCGGCAGCAGCGGAAATCCCGTCTTCACCGACCAGCCCTGCGCCAGCATGCAGGCCTCGCCGGTGCACGCATCGCCCCGCCCCGAGGGCGTGTCGTCATCCGCGCCCATGATGTTGTGCGCCGCCACCCGCGACGACTTGCGCCAGGGCGTGATCGAGGCCTTTGCGCAACAGGACGCCAACCGGCTGGCCGGACTGATGCTGTGGAACGGGTACGGCAAGGGCGCCGCCATCGCCGATATCGAGATGCTGGCCGGCCTGGTACGGCAACCGCTGTTGGGTATCGATTTCCCCGGCGTCCCGGCGCCAGCGCGCAGTGCGGCAACGCCCTATCCCGCGACGGTATCGGCCGCGCCTCCCCCACCGATGCTGGTGCTGGACGTCGCCGACCGCACGGGTACCGGCGCACGCCAATGGCACTTCGACCTGGTGCACCGCGCCGGTTGCCTGTGGCTGCGCAACGCGGATTGACGCCCCCGGGTCATCACGTCGGCCGCCAGCAGGCGGCGTTATGATGATTGTTCCCCACGGAGAAACGACCATGGCGCAGCAGCAATACCCCGACTGGATCTGGCAGAACGGCAGCATCAAGCGCTGGCAGGACGCAACCGCCCACGTGATGTCGCACGCGCTGCATTACGGCTCCTCGGTTTTCGAGGGCATCCGCAGCTACGCGACGCCCGACGGCGCGGCGATCTTCCGGCTCACCGACCATCTGAACCGGCTTTACCAGTCGGCCCGCGTCTATGACATGACGATCCCGTACAGCGCCGACGAGCTGGCCGCCGCCTGCCGCGACGTCATCAGCAAGAACGGCCTCGACGCCGCCTACCTGCGCCCCGTGGCCTACCGCGGGCTGGGTGGTTTCGGCCTGTCCGCCGAAACACCGATCGACGTGGCCGTGGCCGCCTGGCCGATGGGCCCGTACCTGGGCACCGAAGCGCTTGAGAACGGCATCGACGCCTGCGTGTCCAGCTGGCAGCGCTTCGCGCCCAATACCATCCCGGCCGGCGCCAAGGCCGGCGGCAACTACCTCTCCGGCCAGCTGATCGCGCGCGAGGCGCGCCGGCTCGGTTTCGGCGAAGGCATTGCGCTGGCGTCCACCGGCCTGCTCAGCGAAGGCGCGGGCGAAAACCTGTTCCTGGTGTTCGATGGCGTGCTGCACACGCCGCCGGCCAGCGCCTCGCTGCTGGCGGGCATCACCCGCCACACGCTGATGACCCTGGCCCGCGAGGACGGCATCGACGTGATCGAACGCGACCTGCCGCGCGAATACCTCTATCTCGCCGACGAAATCCTGATGTGCGGCACCGCCGCCGAGATCACCCCGATCCGCTCCGTCGACGGCAAGCAGATCGGCACCGGCAAGGCCGGCCGCGTCACCCTGCGCCTGCAGGAGCTGTTCTTCGGCCTGTTCGACGGCCGCACCCACGACAAGTGGGGCTGGCTGGAACAGGTGTGAACCTGCCTGTAGGAGCGCACCCTGTGCGCGATGGCTCTTGCCTGAGGCAAAAGCATCGCGCACAGGGTGCGCTCCTACAGATTTACCGTCAGCTGAACTTGATGCAGGCCACCGCGCCGTTGCCGTCGTCGCGCGGGCGCATCGAGACATCCCAGCCGTAGAGTTCGCACAGCCGGCGCACAATCGCCAGGCCCAGGCCGGCGCCGCTGCCGCCAGCGCCTTCGCCGCGCACACCACGCTGGAACAGGCGCTCGGCGTCTTCGGGCTTGATGCCGGGGCCGGTGTCGATCACCTCGATGCGGCCATCGCCCACCTCGACCCGCACGGTGCCTTCCAGTGTGTACTTGATCGCGTTGCCTATCAGGTTGGTCAGCGCCACCGACAGCACGGACGCCGGCGCGTTGACGCTGACCGCCTCGCCCTGCACCACCAGCTCGATGGTCAACGGCTTGCCGCGCACCTGCGGGCGCTGGCTTTCGATGACGTCGGCGGCAACCTTGCCCACCTCGGTGGTTTCGCCACGGGTGGGGCCGCGCCGCTCGGCGCGCGACAGCAGCAGCAGCGCCTCGATCAGCTCGGTGGCCTGGCGCGAGGCGCGCTCGATCCGCTTCAGTCGCTCGCTCAACTTCTCGGTGAGGTCGGGCGAACCCTGCAGCAATTCGGTGGTGCTGGCGATCACCGCCAGCGGCGTGCGCAGCTCGTGGCTGACGTCGGAGTTGAACTCGCGGTCGCGCTCCACCATCGCGGTGAGCCGGGCCGAATATTCATCCAGCGCGTGCGCCAGCTCACCCACCTCGTCGTCGGCAAAATACGGCGCCAGCGGCTCGGCCTTGCCCACCTTGCGGAAGTCGCGCAAACGATTGGCCAGTTCGGTCACCGGCTTGAGCACCTTGCGCGAAAGCCAGAGCCCCAGCACCAGCGACAGCAGACCGAACAGGAATACGGCGCCGATCACGCTGAACAGCAGTTGCTGCTTGCCGAGGTCGTCGCGGCTGACGTCATAGCGGATGAATCCGATCAGGCCATATTTCCGGCGCACCGCCAGCTTGTAGTGATGGGTGGTGCCGTCCTCGGCTGTTTCGTAGATGTCGTGGACGCCGCTGTCGAGCGCCTGCCACGCCAGCGGCATGTTGTAGAGCGTGCGCTCGCTGCGCATCCACGCCTCGATCAACTCCGAGCCGGCCGGCTTGCTGGGATCCTTGTGAACCTGCTCCACTGCCTGGTCCACATCCTGCTGCAGCGAGGCGGTGACCAACTGGTCTTCCACCTTGACGCGGATGTTCAGCGCAGCCACGGCGAACAGCACGCTAAGGCCGAAGCCGAACAGCGCGAAGGAGACGATCAATCGAAAGCGAAGCTTACGCCTGGATTGCATCCGGCTCGACCATCCGATAGCCAATGCCGTGACGGGTGTGGATCAACGGTTTCTCGAACGGCTTGTCGATTGCCGCGCGCAAACCGTGAATATGCACGCGCAGCGAATCGCTGTCCGGCAACTCCTCGCCCCACACTTTCTGCTCCAGATCCTGCCGCGTGACCACCGAGGGGCTGGCCTCCATCAGCGCCTGCAACAGCTTCAGGCCGATCGGGTTGAGCTG
>DATJCF010000165.1:0-16026 GCA_035514935.1 Rhodanobacter sp.
AACGTGCTGATCCAGATCCAGAACCTCACCCAGGCCGAAAGCGAGTACTCGCAGGCGCGCCACCAGTTCGTGCTGAACAAGCTGATGCTGAAGCAGTCCTCGGGCACGGCGGACATCAAGGACATGGAAGCGATCAACACGCTGCTGCAGTAAGCCGCGGCAAACTCACGAAAGAGGCCGGGCATGCCCGGCCTTTTTTGTGTGCCAGCCGTCGCCGCTCATTCCTGCAGCAAGGCGTCCACCATCTGCATGACGCGCCGCACGGCGCCACGCTCGCGATCGAATACCTGGTGCGCGACGCGCCCCATCTGGGCGCGCTTCTCGTCATCGAGCAAGAGCCGAAGCACGTCGCCGCCAAGGCGATCGCTGCTGCCCACGCATTCGGCACCGCCCTCGCGAATCAGGGTGAGCGTGATCTCGGCAAAATTGAACGTGTGCGGCCCGACCAGGACCGGCCGGGCCAGCGCGGCCGGCTCCAGCACGTTGTGGCCGCCGATGGGTACCAGGCTGCCGCCCACGAAAGCCAGGTCGGCCGCCGCGTAGAACGGCATCAGCAAGCCCATCGCGTCGATCAGGAACACCTGGTGCGACGCTGCCGGCAGCCCATCGGCACTGTGCGTGGCTATCGAAAAACCCAGCGTGTGCACGGCGTGCTCCACCAGCTTGAACCGCTCCGGATGGCGCGGCGCAATCAGCAGCAATGCGTCGGGAAACTGCTTGAGCACCTGCAGATGCGCCTCCAGTACCGCCAGCTCCTCGCCCTCGTGCGTGCTCGCTGCCATCCAGACCGGTCGTTCGCTGCCCCATTGCCGACGCATGCTGGCGCCTGCAGCTGCGGCATCGGGTGGTATCCGCATGTCGAACTTCATGTTGCCGCTGACCACGATCTGCTGCGGCTCGGCGCCCAGCAGGCGATAACGTGCCGCATCGGCCACCGACTGCGCCGCGATCACCTGCACGCAGCGCAACGACGAGCGCACGGTGCCACGCAGGAACCGATAACCTCGCAACGAGCGATCGGACAGGCGCGCGTTGACGATCATCATCGGCACCCCGCGCTTGTGGCAGGCGTGATACAGGTTCGGCCAGATCTCGGTTTCCACGATCAATGCCAGCTGCGGGCGGATCCGCTGCAGGAACCGGTTCACCGCGAACGGCAGGTCGTAGGGCAGATAGACGTGAAACACCGCGTCGCCAAACAGCTGGTGCACGCGCGCCATGCCCGTCGGGGTGACGGTGCTGATGACCAGGGGCGCATTGGGGTAGTCCTTGCGCAGCGCCTTGATCAGGGGCTCGGCCGCATTGACCTCGCCCACCGACACGGCGTGCACCCACAAGCTGCCGTTGAAACCCGGCGCATCAAAAAAGCCGAACCGCTCCGACCAGCGTCGATGGTAGGGCGGCGACCGAACCCCGCGCAGCAACAGGCGCAGCACGATCAACGGCATCGCCAGGTACATCGCGAAGGTGTAGAGATAACGCACGCGCAACTCCGTGGTAGCGCCGCAGTATACGAGAGCAGGGAAGGGGCGACCCGATCACGACGAAGTCGAAGCTTCATCGCGCCCACCCTTCGACTCCGCCGCTGCGCGGCTACGCTCAGGGCGATCGGTGGAAGTGCGCGATGCCTTCCCGATTCCCGATTCCCCTTTCCCCTTTCCCGGCCAATTACACTAGCGCCAATGCCTGGTGCTTCCCGACCTCCCTTTACCCGCTCCCTGCTGTCGCCGCGTCACTGGCCGGCATGGTTGGGTGTGGGTGCGATCCGGCTGATCGCACGGCTGCCCTATCCCGCGCTGCTGTGGCTGGGGCGGCGTCTGGGTGCGCTGGTGCAGTGGCTGCCCTCGCCGCGGCGGCACATCGTGCAGGTCAACATCGGGCTGTGCTTTCCCGAATTGAGTGCCGCCGAGCAGGCGGCGTTGATCGATGCCAACCTGCGCGACGTGGGCCTGATGCTGGTGGAATTCGCGCTGGGCTGGATGGGCAGCGACCGCCAGATCGCACGAATCCCGCTGCGGGTCGAGGGTCTGGGGCATCTCGCGGCGGCGCGCGCGCAAGGCAAGGGCGTGCTGTTGGTGGGCGGGCATTTTTCGCACCTGGAACTGTGTGCGCGGCTGGTGTCGCAACGCATCCGCATCGCCGGCATGTACCGGCGCATGGATTCGACCGTGTTCGAGTGGAACGTGCTGCGCGCGCGGCTCGATTACGCCGATGCGATGTTCGAGAAGGAGGACCTCCGCGGCACGGTGAAATACCTGCGCAACGGCGGCACGCTGTGGTACGCGCCCGACCAGGACATGCGCAGCAAGGACAGCGTGTTCGTGCCGTTCTTCGGCGTGCCTGCGGCCACCATCACCGCCACCCATCACCTGGCGCGGATGTCCGGCGCACTGGTGATCCCCTTCTTCCACCACCGCCTGCCAGGCAGCGAGGGTTATGTACTGCGGCTGGGTGCGCCGCTGCAGGACTTCCCCGGCCCCGACGTACGCGACGACACCGCCCGCATCAACGGCTGCGTCGAACAGATGGTGCGCGAGGCGCCGACGCAATACCTGTGGGCGCACAAGCGCTTCAAGACGCGCCCGCCGGGGCAGCCGCCGCTCTATTGATCGCGCCGCTGGCGTCGCGACTCGTACAGCTTGGCGTATTTCAGGAACGCGTAGAACGCGTGGATGCGCGCGGCAATGAAACCGGCCCAACCCGAGCGCCAGTGCCCGCGCAAAAGGTAGAAGCGCAGAAAGGCCACCGTGGGATAGGCCACCATGCGCAGGCGCAACCAGCGCACCCGTCGCCGGTCGAGGTCGTCCAGCTGCAGGCTCGAATAGCGATCCGCCTTGGCCACCCGCCCGGCAATATCGCGCTCGCCATGGTGATCGATGGTGACGTCGAGCACGCCGACGGAGCCGTCGACACACACTTCCTCATGCACCGCGTGGCCACTCATGCGCGCGTGCTGCCGATCGAACAAGCGCACGTAGTGGTTGAGCCGCGCCCGGCGCGACTGCCAGCGCCAGAATTGCCACTCGCGCCGCCACAGCTGGTAGGCCACGTGCGACGGTGCACGCAGCGCCTGCTGCAGCGGCGCGACGGCGGCCTCGTCCAGCGACTCGTCCGAATCGAGCAGCAACACCCAGCGGTGGCTGGCCAGGTCAATCGCCGCCTGCTTCTGCGCGCTGTAGCCGGCAAACGGCTGCACGTGGACACGCGCGCCGTAATGCGCGGCGATCGCCGTCGTGGCGTCGGTGGAGCCGGAATCCAGCACCACGATCTCGTCCGCCCAGCGCACGCCGCGCAGACAGGCATCCAGCGTGGCGGCGCTGTTGAAGCTGGTCACCACCACCGACAGCGGTTCGCGCGCGGCCGTCATCGACGGCTCGCCCCGTCGACGTCCGCCACCACGTACAGCGCCGCGCACCAAAGCCCCAGCAACCAGGCAAACAGCAGCCCCCACCAGGCCGAATAGAAGGCCAGACTGGTATTGAGCGGGAACAGCATCACGCCCAGCGCCAGCGTGACGGGGAAGGCCCGCGACCGCGCCGCCGCACCCACGCCACGCCACGCCCGCCACGCCAGCGCCAGCGCGGCCAGCCACAGCAGCAAGCCCAGCGCGCCGGTTTCGGTGAGGATCTCCAGCACGATCTGATGCGCATGGCAGGCGCCCATGCCGGCGCCACAGGGTTCGGCCACCAGGAAGTGGTCGTCGGGCGGCGCGTAATGCGGGTAGGCGTAGCGAAACGCACGTACGCCCACGCCATTGATCGGATGATCCGCGATCATGCGCGCGCTGGTCTCCCAGATATCCAGCCGGCCGCTGAGCGCAGCGTCCAGCGAACTGCCGGTGCCGTGCAATGCGAGCAAGGTGCGATCCATCCGCACCTGGAATCGCGGTGAGGTTTTCCACGCCACCCCACCGGCCAGCGCCAACAATGCCGCGCCCAGCACGCAGAACAGCGCAAACCGCCGCAGCGAGCGCGCCTCATGCCAGGCGAAGCCCAGCGCCACCAGCGCATAGCTCAACCACGCGGCACGCGAGCCAGCCAGCAGCACCGGGCCGAGTACCAGCGCGAAGGCGATCAACAGCCCACGCAAGCCCCAGCGCCGCCGCGCCGCCCACAGCGCGAACGGCGACAGCACGGCCAGGGTCGGGCCCAGCTTGAGATTGTCCGCACCGAAGATGCCCGACACCCGCTCGGCCTCGGCATGGCCGCCCAGGCTCCAGCCGGTCATTGCCTGCACCCAGGCATCCAGCACCCACAGCGCCAGCACCAGCGCCACGGCGACAAACAGCGATTGCAGCTTGCTGTCCCGCCGTATCGCGAAACAGGCGTACAAGACCAGCGGCACATAGCGCAGCTGGCCCGCCACCGTGCCCCAGCTTTTCCCCGGCGAGTACGAATCGAAAGCCGACAACAGCGCCGCGGTGATGAACGCACCCAGCAGCCACAGCGACATGCGGGCACCCGCGTGTTCACGCAACGCATCACGCTGGCGCGCGAACAGCAGCACCACGCCGAGCAGGCACAGCAAGGTCCCCAATTCCGCGCTGCGGCCAAACGGCAGCAGCGCGATCACCAGCCAGAACGGCAGCAAGGGCGAGCGCAGGGCGGCACCCAGCGTGGTTCCAAGGGAGGTCATGCGCCAGCCTGTACGGGAGGGAAAACGCATTGTAGGCGAGCGCGTCGCGGCGGTGGCGTGCAGCCGTTCTTCACTTGTAGGAGCGGCTTCAGCCGCGACGCTTTTCGTCGAGCACCTCGAAGCCAAAAGCGTCGCGGCTGAAGCCGCTCCTACGGGAGGCAACGGCGTTAGCCGGCCACCTCGTGGTACAGCGCCAGCGTGGTCTGCTGCATGTCCGCCAGGCGGTAGCTGTGCAGCAAGGGGATTGGCGGGGCCACCCGCAGCAGTTCGGCGGCGCGCTCGGCCAGGCGTTCGCGGTCACCCGGCGGCACGCGGCCGGCGGGGTACAGTTCGGCCAGCAGTTCGCCTACGCCGCCGTGCGCATAGCCGAGCACTGGCCGGCACAGCGACAAGGCCTCGACCACGGTACGGCCGAACGATTCGGGCTGGTTCGACAGCTGCAGGATCAGGGTGGACACCGCGTAGATGTCGCGCACATCGTCACGCTGCGGGGTCAGCACCACCTGGGCGCCGACGCCGCGCGCGCGGATCAGCTCATTCAACTCCGCCACATAGGCTTCGCGGCCCGGCTCGATCACGCCCAGCAGCAACAGGCGGGTATCGATGCCGCGGCCTTTCAGGTCGGCGACCAGTTCGATCGCATCGTGATGCCCCTTCAGGCGCGTGCCGCGCGCGGGCAGCGTCAGCAGCGGCGCACCCATCAACGAGGGGTATTCGGAGAAGAACGAGGTCTTCCAGCCATCGTCGGCGCGGTGGCCGTAGGGGAACGCCTCCGGGTCGATACCGCGCGGGATCACCCGCACCCGGCCCGGCTCCAGCCAGCGGTAATGGCTGAGCACGTAATCGCGCAGCGTCTGCGATACCGCCACCACGCGTTCGCCGCGCAGCAGGATGGCGCTGTAGCGCGAGGGCGAGTTGAGCCCGTGCACGGTGGTGATGAAATGCGGTCGCGGCGCCAGCCCCTTCATCGCCCACCAGCCCAGCCAGGCGGGCAGTCGCGAGCGCGCGTGCACGATGTCGGGGCGAAGCTGGCGCAGCACGCGCCGCAATTTGCCCAGCCGCAGCAGGGTGAGCAGCGATTTGCGGCCGATATCCAGGGTGACGTGCTCGCCGCCTTCGGCCAGCAACTGCGCCACCAGCCGGCCGCCGGCGGAAATCACCACCGAGCGGTGCCCGGCCTGTACCAGTGCACGGCTGATCTCCAACGCCGACCGCTCCGCACCACCCGCGTGCATGGCGGGAATCAGCTGGACAACGGTCAGCAGCTTGTCAGGCGCGGTGGTGCTGGACATGGGTTCACGTTTCGGGGCGTTGATCGCAAGGGACAAGCAGAAACCATGCCGCCGGTCGCATCACGCCGCGCCCGTGGTCAGTCGCGCAACACGTAATGGGCCGCGCAGTAGGCGCAGGTTGACTCGCCGCCGTCATCGACGATCGGCAGGTACACCTTGGGATGCGAATTCCACAACGCCATGCCGGGCATCGGGCAGGACAACGGCAGGTCCGCGCGCGTCACTTCGTAACGATTTTCGGCATTTGCCGGTATCAGCGGGACGGCCGCGGAAAGGGGGCGCGACATGGACGAAACTCCAGACAGACCATCAAGCCGCAAATGGTAGCAGGCACGGCCAACCACTGGCTGACCGGCATGCATTTCCGGGCGGCCATGTGACAAGGGCGGCCGAAGCCGCCCCGTCACTGGCCAATCGCTGCCGGCTTATTTCGCCTTCGGCACCGAGCCTTCGGTGGTGATGCGGATGGTGATCTCGTCGCTGACGCTGGGCACATAGGCGCCCACGCCGAAATCGGAGCGCTTCAGGCTGGCGGTGGCGTCGAAACCGATCGACGGCGCCTTGGTCATCGGATGCGGGCCGACCTTGTTCAAGGTGGCATCCAGCACGACCGGGTGGGTCACGCCATGCACGGTGAGGTCACCGGTGACCTTGAACTTGTTGCCGCCCAGCGGTTGCACCGCCGTGCTCTTGAAAGTCACCGTCGGGTACTTCCCGGCATCGAGGAAGTCCGGCTTCTTCAGGTGCTCGTCCAGCGCCGCCACGTGCGTGTCGAGGCGGTCGAGCGGCAAGGTCACCTGCACGCTCGACTGTGCCGGGTGCTGCTCGTCGTACACCAGCGTGCCCTCGCCCAGACCCAGATCGGCGGTGGGGTTGGAGTAGCCGAAGTGGTTCCAGCTGAACAGCACCATCGTGTGAGTTGGGTCGAGCTTGTAGGTCACCGGGGCGGCCTGCGCCGATACGGCGGCGCCGAGCAAACCGGCCACGACAAGATAACGAAATGCGCGCATGGTGAATCTCCAGGTGGGTATCAGATGCAGGGGAAAGGATCAGGCGATCCGGCAGGCCTCGTCGAACGACAGCCGCGGACTGCGCGGGAAGAAATTGCGGCTGCGATCACCATGGCCGATGGCAATCAGGAAGTTGGATTTGACCGCGGTGCCCGCGAAAAATGCCGCATCCACGCCGGCCTGGTCAAATCCCGACATCGGGCCGCAATCCAGCCCCAGCGCCCGCGCCGCCATCAGCACGTAGGCGCCCTGCAGGCTGGCATTGCGAAAGGCGGTGGTATCGATCAGCGGCTGGTTGCCGACGAACCAGCTGCGCGCGTCGGCGTGCGGAAAGAGTTGCGGCAGACGCTCATAGAATTCGTGGTCGGTACCGATGATGGCGGTGACCGGCGCCTCCATCGTCTTGGCGCGATTGCCGTCGGACAGGTGCGGCGCCAGCCTGGCCTTGGCTTCCTCCGATTTCACGAAGATCACCCGCATCGGCGAGGCGTTGGCGCTGGTGGGGCCGAACTTGGCCAGCGCGTAGAGCTGATGCAGTTGTTCGTCGGTCACGTCCTGCGGCAACCAGGCGTTGAACGTGCGGGCCTCGCGAAACAATTGATCGAGCGCCATCTCCGAAAGCGAATCACTCATGGGTATCCTCCAAGGCATGCGCACGCCAACGGGCGGCGCGATCGCGAATTAAAGAGTGTAGTGGTGGCCAGGCGCGATCGAACCATGGCTGAGGGGAACGCACTGTGTACGCCAGCGAAACAATCACCCGCAAAGCGCCGCCATGCTGACGCAAGGTGAGTGCTGGGTGATCACCGACAGCGCCGCCGGCAACCAGCGCCAGGCGCTTGCGTTGGCCGAACACATGCAGCGGCCGGTGCGCCACCTGCGCCTGCGCCTGCGGGCGCCGTGGTCCTGGCTGTCGCCGCGCTTCACGATGGGAAACACGCTTGCCTTGCCGGCGGCACAACGACCGCTGTTCGCGCCGCCGTGGCCCGAGCTGGCAATCGGCTGCGGTCGCTCCGCGGCGCTGCTCACGCGGATATTGCGGCCGCTTTCCGGGGGACGCTGCTACACGGTGCAGATCCTGGATCCGCGCATCGACCCGCGCCATTGGGATGCGGTGATCGCGCCACGGCACGACGGCCTCGACGGTGCCAACGTGCTGCGCCCGCTGGGTTCGCTCAACACGGTGGACGAGCGCTGGCTGGCCGACGGACGCGACGCCTGCCCCTTGCTGGGCGAGCTGCCGCAGCCACGGGTCGGCGTGCTGCTGGGCGGACCGCGTCGCGGCATCGATCTGGACGATGATTACGCCGACCGCTTGCTGGGCCACCTGCTGGCCCGCCACCGGCGCGAGGGCGGCAGCCTGCTGGTGCTGGCCTCGCGCCGCACGCCCACGGAACTCATCGAGCTTTTCCGCCAGACGTTGCGCGACGTCCCCGGCATCGTCTGGGCCGGCCCCGACGACGGCCGCAACCCGTTCCCCGGCGTGCTCGGCTGGGCCGACCGGCTGGTGGTAACCCCCGATTCGGTAAACATGCTGTCCGAGGCCTGCGCCGTGGGCTGCCCGGTACACACCCTCACCACGGCGCCCTTGCCGGCCAGGATCGCCCGCTTCCACCAGGCCTTGCGCGCGGCGAATCTGCTGCACGACATCGACGACACCGCCGCATCGCCGCAACCGCCACTACGCGAAACGGCGGCCCTCGCCGGGCAGTTGCTGGCGTGCATGGCGCAACGCCAGGGCGACTGAGCCCTACTTCGGGCGGCTGGCGCCGCGGATGGCGCTGGCCAATTGGATCGCCGTGACACCCGCCACCCCTCGCAGCGCGTCGGTCAAGGCGGTCATCCGGGTACTGTCCACGCCATGTTCGAAGATCAGGATGAGCTGGTCGTCGGCATCCTTGCGGCAATTCAGGATCAGCTTGAACAGCGGCAGCTGTTGCGCCGCCACCACAGCTTCCACGCCGGCCACCGCACCGTCGTCAGCCAGGCTGAGCAGCACCCGCGGGCGCAGGTTGTGGCGCGCAAACAAGCGTCGCTGCAGCGGCTTGAGCAATACCAGGATCACCCAGATCAGCGCGGTGGTCATCGCCGCCGCTGCATACAGACCGGCACCGGCCGCCAACCCGATCGACGCCACCGCCCACAACCCGGCGGCGGTGGTCAGGCCGCGCACCACCTGTTCGCGCTGCATGAACAGGATGGTGCCGGCGCCCAGGAAGCCGATGCCGCTGACCACCTGCGCCGCCACGCGCGACGGGTCCAGCACCACGCGCGGGTTTTTCAGCGCCTCGCTGAAACCGTAGGCCGACACGATGATCGCCAGCGCCGCGCCCACGCACACCAGCATGTGCGTACGCAGGCCGGCGGCCCATTCACGCCGCTCGCGGTCGGCGCCGATGACCGCACCGAGCACCGCCGCCAGCACCAGCCGCTGCAGTATTTCCCACGTATCAATCATGCCCGCCTCCCGTGATCCATCGGACTTCGCGACCCGCGCCGATCCCACGCAGGACCGCGGTCATGCGTCGAAGGTGAAACCCAGTGCCGCGGTGACCTCGCGCACGCTGGCGCAAAGCGTCGCCAGCGCCTCGTCACGCGGCGCGATCCGCGAACGCAGGTCCATCGTGCAACGCAACGCGCGATGCAGCAGCTCGGCGTGGGCGGCGCCGAGCACGGCGGCCTGGTTGGCATTCAACAAGCCCGCGTCGTGGCAGGCGCCGATGACCGACGCGTTGGCGGTGACGTCCAGCAGGCCCGGCCGTTGGGCGTGCGCCAGCACCAGTCCCTGCAGCGCGAACTCGATATCCAGCAGGCCGCCATGGCCTTGCTTCAGGTCGAATTGCGCCGCGTCGGAGCGGTCGCGTTCGGCACGCCAGCGCTGGCGCATGCTGCTGACCTCGGCCAGCACGGCGACCGGATCACGCGGCACGGCAAGAATTTCGCGGCGGACTTCGGCCAGCTGCGCGGTGAGCGCGCGGTCGCCGGCCACGGGACGCGCACGCAGCAAGGCCTGGTGCTCCCAGGTCCAGGCGCGGCCGCGCTGGTAGGCCACAAAGCCGTCCAGGCTGCTGACCAGCAAGCCCTTGGAGCCGTCCGGCCGCAGGCGCGTGTCGACCTCGTACATGCGCCCGCCGCGGGTCAACACGGTCAGCCAGTTCATCACCCGCTGCGCCAGGCGCTGGTACCAGCGGGCGCCTTCCAGCGGGCGCGCGCCGTCGCTCATCGCCTGCGCGCGGCGGCCGTCGTAGACGAAGACCAGATCCAGATCCGAGGCGAAACCCAGCTCCTCGCCGCCCAGGCTGCCGTAACCCAGCACGGCAAAGCCGGAACCCTCGCCCGGCAACCGGCCGTGCTGCACGGCCAGTTCGCGCTCGGCCAGCGAAGTCACGATGGCGACCACCGACTCGGCCAGCGCGGCCAGCCGGCGCGCGGTGGCCACCGCATCGGCGCGGCCATCGTTGAACGCCAACCCCAGCCGGAACGCGGTGCTGGCCTTGAACTCGTTGATGCGCTCCAGTTCGGCTTCGGCCTCGCGCTCGTCCAGCGTGCCCAGCACGCGGGTGATCTCGGCGCTGATGTCGGCGCGCTTCAGCGGCAGTTGATCGATGCGCGGATCGAGCACGTCATCCAGCAACAGCGGCTGCATGATGACCCGCTCGGCCAGGAACGCGCTGTCGCCGAACAGCCGCGCCAGCCGCTTGCGCGCCAGTGGCTGCTCTTCCAGCAAGGCCAGGTAGGCGGAGCGACGCGCCACCGCCTGCACCAGGCGACACAGCCGCAGCATGCAGGCCACCGGTGCGGCGCTTTCGCGCGCCACGCCGAACAACTGCGGCATCAGCCGATCCAGCCGTTCGCGCGAGCGCGCCGACATCGCCCGCACCGACGAGGCCTGCGGCAGTTTCAGCAGCGCGTCGGCCAGCTCGGCGCCGGGCACGAAACCGGAGGCCTCCAGCGTGCCCGCCTCCAGCGACTCGTCGCAGGCGCGCTGCCACAGCACATTGTCGGCCGCGGGTGCCTTGGCGGCGCGCCCACCTTGTGGCATCAGCACGGCGGCAAATTCCTCGCTGACGTTGGCGCGGTGATGCGCCAGCGTGGCGTTCAGCGTTTCCCAATCCGGATGGCCCAGCCCCAGCGCGATGCGCTCGCGGCTCAGCGCGTCGTCGGGGATGTCGTGGGTTTGCGCATCGCGAAGCATCTGCACGCGGTTTTCCAGCCTGCGCAGGAACGCGTAGGCGTCGCGCAGCATGCGCGCCCGCGCCGCACCGATATGCCCGCGCGCCTCGCAGGCAGTCAGCGCCGGCAGCAGGCCGCGCACGCGCATCGAGGGTTCGCGGCCGCCGCGAATCAGCTGGGTCAGCTGCACGATGAATTCGATCTCGCGGATGCCGCCGGGGCCGAGTTTCAGGTTGTCGGCCAGATCCTTACGCGCCACCTCGGCGTCGATCAGCGCCTTCATCTCGCGCAGCCCGGCGAAGGCGGTGTAGTCGAGATATTTGCGGTAGATGAATGGCCGCAGCAGCTCCTGCAACTGCTTGCCGGCCTGGCGGTCGCCGGCCACCGGTCGGGCCTTGATCCAGGCGTAGCGCTCCCAGTCGCGGCCTTCGTTCTGGTAGTACTGCTCCATCGCCGCGAACGATAGCGCCAGCCGCCCCGCATTGCCGAACGGGCGCAGGCGCAGGTCGACGCGGGCGCAGATGCCATCCATGGTGGGCTCGTGCAGCAGCCGCACCAGCTGGCGTCCCAGCCGCACGAAGTACTCGCTGTTGTCGAGTGGGCGCGCGCCGTCGCTTTCACCGCCGTGCGGGTAGGCCAGCACCAGGTCGATGTCGGACGAGAAATTCAGCTCGCTGCCGCCGAGCTTGCCGAAGCCCACCACCACCAGACGCTGCACGGCGCCGTCGCCATCGCGCGCCTGGCCGTAGCGTGCGGCCATCGACCGTTCCGACCAGCCCAGCGCGGCACTCAGCAAGGCCTCGTACAGCACGCTGGTGGCCGACAGGGTTTCGGGCAGTTCGTCCAGGTCGTTGACGTCGCGGAACACCAGTCGCAAGGCCTCGGCGTGACGAAAGCGACGCAGCGTTTCCATGCAGGCCGCCTCGTCGTCGGGCAACTTCAGCGCGGCGATGCGCGTGGACGCGTCGCCGCCTGCACGCAGCCGTTGCAGGCCCGGCGCCAGCAGTTCCGGCTGGTGGCACCACACGTCGAAGGCGAAGTCGCTGGCCAGCAAGGTGTTCCGGATGCGCTCGGCCACGCCGGCATCGTCGTGCAGCGGGATGCCGGCGGCGCGGCAGCGAGCCGCCAGGTCGCCGTAGCGGTCGTCGATCAGCGCGCGCAGCGCGGGGGAAGGTTGGACAGGCATGTCCTCATTGTGCCGCAGTGCGGCGTGCAGCCGACACCGTTCCGGGCGAACGTGGCTCATCCATTGAAGCGCGCCCGTGCAGGCCCGAAACTGCGCGATCCGACCAACGTGCGGTTCATGTTGGCTTGATTACATTCGCTGCCCCGCGATGACAGCAACAGGACTGCCATGTCGTTGAAACCCACCCGCCTCCCGCACCGCTGGCACGCCCCGGTTTGGCGCACGCTTGCGCTGCTGGCCGTGGTGCTCGGTTTCGTGCTGCTGACCGGCCTGATCGACGGTGGCGTCGGCGTGGTGCCGAAGCGCCTGCTGGACCAGGCGCGCTTCCCGTTCGCCAATGCCCTGCCCGGCCTGCTGCTGGCGGGCGTGCTGTTGCTGCTCACCCGCCGGCTGCTGTTGTCGTTCGGCCTGGTGCTGCTGTTCGAAGGCGTGGTCTACGGGGTCAACACGCTGAAGGTGGCGAACCTGGGCACGCCGCTGCTGCCGGCCGATTTCCAGATGGTGGGCCAGCTGAGCAAGGGCGGCATGCACCTGCTGTCCGGCTACCTGCCGCACAGTCCGTGGCCGTACCTGGGCTTGCTGGCCGGTCTGGCGCTGGTGATCGCGATGTGGCGCTACGAGCCGCCGCTGCTGCCGCGACGCACGGGCGGCAAGCGCCTTGTCGCCGGTAGCGTGCTGGCGGCAGCGCTGCTGAGCCTGCTGCTTGGCGTCACCACATGGGAGCGTCTCTACAACGGACGCGTGCTGTGGCTGGAACCGTGGTCGGCGATGTCCACCGCCAACCACGCGGGGCTGATCAGCGGGCTGATCATGTTCGACCTGCACTACGGCCACGGCAAGAAGAAACCCGACCTCACCCTGGCCAGGCAACTGATCGCCGATTACGACCACCCGCTGCGGCAGCGGCTGCTGCAGCCCTCGGCGGGCAGCGCGGAGCTGCCCGACATCGTGGTGGTGCAGAGCGAATCGTTCTTCGACCCGACCATCATGAAGGGCTACGAGCACAGCCACTTCACCCCCAACCTGCGCCGGCTGGCGCAACGGGGGACCAGCGGCCAGCTGCACGTGCCGACCTTCGGCGGCGGCACCATCCGCACCGAGTTCGAGATGCTGACCGGCCTGTCGTTGCGCTATTTCGACAACCTGCAATTTCCCTACCTGCAGCTGAGCCACGCCACCGTGCCCAGCCTGGTTCGCGTGTTGAACCAGCATGGCTACGACACGATCGCGCTGCACGGCAACGACCCCGCGTTCTGGAACCGCAGCGCGGCTTTCAAGGCGCTGGGCTTCGACAGTTTCGTGTCGCAGGCATCGTTCCCCGCCGATGCGCCGATGGATGGCAAGTACATGGCCGACAGCGCCATGACCGATGAAATCCTGCGCCAGCTGAAAGACAGCGGCCCGCCGCAGTTCATCTTCGCCATCAGCATCGAGGCGCACGGACCCTACGACATCGAGCCGGCCCACACCGCCGAGCGCGACGCCATCGCCGTGCCGGAAGGCATCGAAGGGCGCGACAAGCTGGAGCTGCAGACCTACCTCTATCACATAGGCCACGCCGACGCCGAGCTGGGCCGGCTGGTGAAACAGCTGGCCACGCGCCGCCGCCCCAGCCTGGTGCTGTTCTACGGCGACCACCTGCCGGCGCTGAGCAACAGCTACCAGATTGCCGGCTTCGTCGACGGCAAGGACATGCTGAGCCAGGCCGGCACGTGGCTGTTGATCGAGCCACAACATCCGATCAAGCCGGTGCACCTGGACACCGCCTCCTGGCTGCTGCCCGGCGTGCTGCTGGAACAGGTGGGCATCCACGATGACGCGTACTTCGCGCTGACCCAATTGGTAGGCCCGGAACTGGCAGCGCTCACCGAGGCGCCCGGTGCACCGCCGCCGACGGAAGGCACTGAACAGCGCAAGCTCGACCAGGCCATGTCCAGCATCGACCAGCTGCGCATGAACGGGAAGCTCGACAGCCTGCTGCCGAAAGTCCTCGCGCCCATCGGCGGCGTTGCGCACGATGTCGCACCGGCGCCACCGCAGGCCGCCGCCGTCGGGTTATGAGGCTTCCGCCCGCGGCTGGCCGACTTGCCGCGCCGCTGGCTGGCGACGCGTCGGGCGGCTGAACACGGCTGGAATCCCGCCCACGACGTGCTTGCGCGAAGCTGCAAAACCGGGGATGGCGTTGTATCATCGCGCCTTTCTTTATCTTTCTATCCGTACAAAGGGATATAGCCGCGATGTCCAACTACCTGTTCACCTCCGAATCGGTCTCCGAAGGCCATCCGGACAAGGTCGCCGACCAGATCTCCGATGCCGTGCTCGACGCCATCATCGCGCAGGACCCGCGCGCTCGCGTCGCCTGCGAAACGATGGTCAAGACCGGCGTGGCGATCGTCGCCGGCGAGGTCACCACCAACGCCTGGATCGACCTGGAGGCGCTGACCCGCAAGGTGATCCTGGACATCGGCTACGACTCGTCCGACGTCGGTTTCGACGGCGCCACCTGCGGTGTGCTGAACCTGATCGGCAAGCAGTCGCCGGACATCAACCAGGGCGTGGACCGCAAGAACCCGGAAGACCAGGGCGCCGGCGACCAGGGCCTGATGTTCGGCTACGCCACCAACGAAACCAAGACCTTCATGCCGGCGGCGATCCACTTCTCGCACCGCCTGGTCGAGCAGCAGGCCAAGGTGCGCAAGCGCAAGAATTCGCCGCTGCCGTGGCTGCGCCCGGACGCCAAGAGCCAGGTCACGCTGCGCTACGAGAACGGCGTGGCGGTGGCGATCGACGCGGTGGTGCTGTCCACCCAGCACGATCCGGGCGTGAAGCAGAAAGACCTGATCGAAGGCGTGCGCGAGCTGATCCTGAAGCCCGTGCTGCCGGAGAAGTGGCTGCACAAGGGCACCAAGTTCCACATCAACCCGACCGGCAAGTTTGTCATCGGCGGGCCGGTGGGCGATTGCGGCCTCACCGGCCGCAAGATCATCGTGGACACCTACGGCGGCTGGGCCCGTCACGGTGGCGGCGCGTTCTCGGGCAAGGATCCGTCCAAGGTCGACCGCTCGGCTGCCTACGCCGCGCGCTACGTGGCCAAGAACATCGTGGCCGCCGGCATCGCCGACCGTTGCGAAGTGCAGGTGAGCTACGCGATCGGCGTGGCGCACCCCACCTCGATCTCGGTCACCACCTTCGGCACCGGCAAGATCAGCGACGAGCAGATCGAAAAGCTGATCCGCAAGCATTTCGACCTGCGCCCGTTCGGTATCCTGAAGATGCTCGACCTGATCCACCCGATGTACCAGCAGACCGCCAGCTACGGCCACTTCGGCCGCACGCCACAGGAGCTGACCGACGCGAACGGCAACAAGTTCACCTCGTTCTCGTGGGAAAAGACCGACCGCGCCGAGGCGCTGCGCAAGGACGCGAAGCTGAAGTAAGCGTCTGCGCAGACTTGCCGCTTCGACGAAAGGCCCCGCACATGCGGGGCCTTTGGCGTTTCGTGTTCGCGACAGCCGAGCCGCATGTCTCCTTCCCACCTGCGGGGGAAGCGCCCGAAACTCAGGGCGTGAGCGTGCGAATGGCTTGTTCGCGCACGCCGCGCATGCTGGCGTTGAGGTCGGTAGGGTTCATTGCGATGACAGGGTCCAGGTAACGGCGGCGGACATCGTTGGCGGCCTGGTCATCACGCAACTCGTCGAGCGCGTCATGCAACCGCGTGGCACTTTCGATC
>DATJCF010000166.1:0-10613 GCA_035514935.1 Rhodanobacter sp.
CATGAGCGGCGGCCTGTTCGCCAATATCCTGCTGCGCGAAACCGGGCTGGAAATCACCGAAGAGCGCCTCGCGCGACTGCGGAAGTGGCACGCCGAGGCGTACAACCGCCAACACGCGGCAAGCGCCATACGCCCGCTGCCGGGCGCGCGCGAACTGCTGGATTACCTCACCGCGCAGGACATTCCCTGGGCCATCGCCACCAGCGGGCGCATGGCGACCGCCGCAGCCAACCTGGAGGCGCTGGGCGTCGACCCGGCCAAGGTGCATGTGGTGACCCGCGACCAGGTACGCCACGCCAAGCCGGACCCGGACCTGTTCCTGACCGCCGCGCGCCGCCTGGGTGTGGACATCCACCAGTCGCTGGTCATCGGCGACAGCGTGTGGGACATGCTGGCGGCCCAGCGCGCGCATTCGCTGGGCGTGGGCGTGCTGTCCGGCGGCTACGGCCGCGGCGAGCTGCAGGAATCGGGCGCGTTCCGCGTGTACGACGATCCGGCCGACCTGCTGCTGCACATCGACGAGGTCGCGGCGCGCAATTGAGCGTCGCAACCGGCAACGGCTTGCTGATGAAAAATTAATCCTCTGCGGGGGACGGCCGGTTAGGCTTCAGAGCGCCCCGCCACAGGAATGAGGCATGACCATGCGCCGATTTGTCGCCTGTATTCCCCTGCTGCTGTTGCTGACGGCGTGCTCGCCCACGCCGCCGGCCGCCGCACCCACCGCCGCACCGCAATCCCAGCCAGCCAACGCCCCACCGGCGAATGCCGCGCTGGGCTCGCCCGGCTGGTACGCGTGGGTCGACCGCACGCTGGCCATCAGCGACAACGGCCACGGCCCCGATCACGGCTCCGCCGAATGGAACCAGGCCGTGCAGCAAAAGCTGGGGCAGGAAGCGCCGCAATCGGAACCCGGATCGCCGCAGTGGCAGCAGTCGGTGGATGCGTTGCTGCGCACACGTGTACCGCCGCAACCGTGACCCCATCGCGCCCTGCCGGGCAACGCGGCGGCGCCACTCGGTAGTGCGCACACCCCGCAGGCGGTTTTTCCGGACGAGGTAGGATGAAACGCGTCACGGCGCCCACTGCCGTGACCGCTTGGCCTGGCAGGCCTCTTTCGGGCGGGTCACAAGGAGGTTCCATGAAAAGGTACTGGTCCGGCGTACTGGTCCTGGGCATGGTGGTTTGCATGCCATCGCTGGCGTGGAGCGCCAGCGCGGAGAAAGCTCCCGCGGCGGATGACCCGGCCACGGCACCAGCGCAGGAACGCGTCTATTGCATGAGCGGCTGGGAGCGCTTCCTCCCCGGCGAGTACTACGCCTGCCGCGCCCGATATCACCTGCAACGCCAGCATCCCTATCAAGCCGTCAAGATGCTCAAGGTGGCGGCTTACTGGGCCAACAAGGACGCGCAGCATGCGCTCGGGCTGGCCTACGTCAATGGTGACATCGCCGGCATTGCAGCCGATCGGCCGCTGGGCGTCGCATGGCTGGCGCTGGCAGCGGAGCGCAAGAACAGCAACTACGTGCGCGACTACTCGACAGCCGTGCTTGGCAGTTCGCGAAGCGACGTTTCGGAAGCCTCGAAAATCTACCTGAAGCTGCGCAAGACCTACGGCGATAGCGTCGCCGGCGACCGGGCGACCCGCCGCTTCGTGCGGGAAGTGGAGCCGCTGGACCGTAGCGCGGCAGTCGGCGGCAACATGGTTTACATCGACGGTTTGACGCCACTTCCGCAGGGCGCCTTTTCCCTGTCGCGGAAAATCCACAAGGAGGCCGAGAGGTTCTTCGAAGGATTGCAGGGCACCGTATCGGTCGGTGTGCTCGAGCGCATCCAGGCGCCCACGCCCGCCTTGCGCGAGCGATACAAGACCGACTTGCCCGAAAAATAGCCTTGCGTCAGGTTGGCCCGACGCTCAACCCGCCGGCGCCAGCAACGTATCCAGATCGAGCTGGTCGAAGCTGAGCTTTTCGCGGGTGCCGCCGCCTTCCAGCACGGCGTCGGCCAGTTCGGCCTTGCGTGCCTTCAGCTCCTCGATGCGTTCTTCCACCGTGCCGCTGGTGATCAGGCGGAACACGAATACCGGCTTGTCCTGGCCGATGCGGTGCGCGCGGTCGCTGGCCTGCGCCTCGGCGGCGGGATTCCACCACGGGTCGTAGTGGATCACGGTGTCGGCGGCGGTGAGGTTGAGCCCCACGCCACCGGCTTTCAGCGACAGCAGGAACAGCGGCACTTCGCCATTCTGGAATCGCTGCACCGGCTCGGCACGGTCGCGGGTGTCGCCGGTGAGGGTGACGTAGGGGATGTGGCGGCGGTCGAGTTCGGCGGCGATCAGCTTGAGCATGCCGGTGAACTGGGAGAACAGCAGCACCTTGCGGCCTTCGTCGATCAGCGCGGGCAGCATGTCCATCAGCAGTTCGAACTTGGCCGACTCGTGCACGCCCTGCGCCGCCTCCAGCTTCACCAGCCGCGGGTCGCAGCAGACCTGCCGCAGCTTCAGCAGTGCATCCAGCACCACGATGCCGGAATGGGCGATGCCGCGCTGGGCGATCACCTCGCGCAGTTCCTCGGTCAGCGCCAGGCGCAGGCCTTCGTACAGGTCGCGCTGGCGCCCTTCCATCACCACGCGGCGGGTGATCTCGGTCTTGGGCGGCAGCTCGGTGGCCACCTGGGCCTTGGTGCGGCGCAGGATGAACGGCGCCAGCCGCAGGTTCAGCCGCTGCTGGCATTCCTCGTCGCGCTGTTTCTCGATCGGCACGCGGTAATGGCGGCGGAACGCGCCCTCGTCGCCCAGCAGGCCGGGCACGGCCAGGTCGACCTGCGACCACAGTTCGCCCAGGTGATTTTCCAGCGGCGTGCCGGTGAGGCAGACGAAGCGCGGCGCACGCAGGCTGAGCAACGCGCGGCGCGCCTGGGTGCGGGGATTTTTCACCTGCTGCGCCTCGTCCAGCACGATCAGCGCAAAGGCCTGCTTTCGCAGCGCGACCACATCGCGCGGCAGCAAGGCGTAACTGGTCAGCACGATGTCCTGATCGCCGAGCTGGGTGAACTCCTCGGCGCGCTGCGGCCCGTGCAAGGTCAGCACGCGCAGCATCGGCGCGAAGCGGGCGATTTCCGATTGCCAGTTCGGGATCAGGCTGGTCGGCACTACCACCAGCGCCGGTTGGGTCAGCGCGCCGTGCTGCTTCAGCGACAGCAGGTGGGTGATCAGCTGCAACGTCTTGCCCAGGCCCATGTCGTCGGCCAGCACGCCGCCCACGCCGGCTTCGGCCAGTGCGTTCAACCAGCGCAGCCCCTCGCGCTGGTACGGGCGCAGTTCCACCGTGAGCCCCGCGGGCACGACGTCGCTGGCGCGCTCGGCGGCATCGCGCAGGCGCGCGGCAAAACCGAACAGGGGCTCGGCCGCATCCAGCGTGCCGCCGCCGGGCATGGCCGCGGCCAGCTCTTCCAGCCGGCCGGCCTGCACCTTGGGCAGATGCAACTTCTGGCGCGGTTTCTCCAGGTACTCGGCCAGCGGCGCCAGCAGGCCACGCAATTCCTTCAGCCGCACCGGCACGCGGCGGCGGGCATCGACCGGCGCGTACCACACCGCATCCTCCGGCTCGTTCGGCGCGGGGCTGAGGTTCAACTGGTGCTCGGCCAGCGCCTGCGCCACGGCGGGCAGCAGGCTGTGGCGCTCGCCATCCAGCTCGATGCCGACCTCCAGGTCGAAGGCGTGGTCATCGGCATCCTCCACCGCCTGGCCGTACCAGCGCACCGGACCTTCGAGCACCTCGAACGGGAAACTGGGTGCGTATTCCAGCTGGAAGTTTTCCTCCTCCAGCCGGGGTCGCAGCGCCAGCCAGCGCGCGGGCGTGTTGACCTCCAGCGCGCCGGCGTGGCCGGTGCCGGGAAACAGCCAGGCGTCCTCGGGCAGGGTTTCGGCCACGTCCCAGGGCAGGCCCTCGGTATCCACGCCCGGCGTGAGGCCGGCGCGTTCGAGCTGCTCCATGGCGGAGAGCTCTTCCGCGCGACGGCGGGTGATCTCGACCAGTTGGCCGTCACGCACGCGCCGCACCAGTGGCTCGCCGCCGCGGCCGGGGAGCCGCTCGCCGGCGTAGTCGAAGGCCAGCCGTGCATAGGCCAGCGGCGGCGTGCCGGCGGCAAGGCGCGCATGACGGGTCAGCGCGTGCAGGGTCAATACCGGTTTGGGCGCCAGTTCGGAGCGGCGCATCTCGCCGAAAACCTGCGGCGGTGGCAGCCGCGTGGCCAGTCGGCTGGCCGGCAGCAGGTCGCGCAGGCGATGTCCGTCTTCGGGTTTCAGCGGCGGCAATTCCAGCCAGCGGGTTTCCTCCGCCGCGGCATCCAGCAAACCCAGCGCCGCGTGCTCGGCGTCGAGGTACCACAGGGCATCGATACGCAGCAGGCGCTGGCTGTTGGGCAGCAGCGGCAACAGGCGCTGGCTGCCGTCGGGCGCCATCGACCAATGCCAGTTCAAGGGATGTGGCCGGCTGCGCGACAGCCGCAAGCCACCCAGGCCGCCCAGGAAGCAGGGCGCGGTATCCAGCATCTCGGCCAGCAGGGTGTCGCCCACGTGGCCGCTGAGCCGCGCGTAGCTGCGTCCCTTGCGCACGCTTTGCGGCAGGCCCAGCACGGTGGCGGCCAGGCGCTGTTCGTGCGGCGCCAGCGTCACCTGCACCAGGTGGCGGCTGTCCAGCGGCACCGGGCGGGTGTAACGACCGTGTTCGGCAACGGTGAGCAACACCGGAGCGGCATCCAGGCAGGCGAACGACGCGGTGTCCTGCGGTATGACCTCGAGGAAAAACCCAAGCACGGCCGACTCATCGGCCGCGGCGATGCGCGGTTTGGCCAGCAGTCGTCGCCACGCCACCGGAAGCGCGTAGTCAGCGTTGGCTGATGCGCCGCCAACGCGCTGTTTCCCGTCCGGTTGTTGCATGCGCATGCGATCCATGGCGACAAGCAAAACGATGAGCTTAGCAGGCGCGCCGCGTATTGGCGGCACACTTGCTGTCACCGGAAATGGGGTTCGATCACTACGGGCACGCGGTCCGTTTTCGCGCTAACGTGGGCGGTTGGCTGCGATTGATCAGTTGGTACGGAACAGGCCCGGCGGGTATTCCGCTTTCTGTTCCCGCGCCATCAACCGGCGCAACGCATCCACCGGGGTGACTTCGCCGTGCAGCACGGCATGCACGCCGGCACTGATGGGAAGATCCAGCCCATGCTTGAGCGCCAGGCGGTTCACTTCGTCGGCGGTGAGGATGCTTTCCACCACCTGGCCGATCTGGCGCAAGGCCTCCTCGATCGCCACGCCGCGGCCCAGCGCCAGGCCGAGCCGGCGGTTGCGCGAGAGGTCACCGGTGCAGGTCAGCACCAGGTCGCCCAGACCGGACAGGCCGATCAATGTTTCCGGTCGGGCGCCCAGGGCCATGCCCAGGCGCAGCATCTCGTTCATGCCGCGGGTGATCAGGCCGGCGCGAGCGTTCAGGCCCAGCTCCATGCCGTCGGCGATGCCGGTGGCCACGGCCAGCACGTTCTTCATGGCGCCGCCGAGCTCGCCACCGAGCACGTCGCTGCCCGAATACGCACGCAGGTTCGGCGCGTGCAGCAGGCCGGCCAATTGCCGTGCGAAGGCCTCGTCTTCCGAATGCACGGTGACGGCGCTGGGCAGGCCAGCCGCCACCTCGCGCGCAAACGACGGACCGGTGACCACCGCAGTGGCACGGCCCGGCAAATGCTCGGCCACCAGCTCGTGCAGGAAGCGACCCGTGCCCGGCTCGAAACCCTTGGTGGCCCAGGCGATCGCGCTGCCCGCATCCAGCAGCGGCTCCACCTCGGCCAGCATGGAGGCGAAGGCGTGGCTGGGCACCGCGATCAACACGATGTCCGCGCCACGCAGGGCCGTGGCCAGGTCGCTCTCGCAGCGCAGTTCCGGCGGCAGTTCCACATCCGGCAGGTAACGCTGGTTGTGATGGGTTTGCGCGATCGCCGCCAGCGCGGCGGCATCGCGCCCCCACAGGCGGGTGGGCACCCCGTTGCGCGCACTCAGCGCGGCCAGCGCGGTGCCCCAGGAGCCGGCGCCGAGCACGACCATGGTCGGGAGATCAGCCATCTTCGACTCAGCTGTTGAGCGTGGTCGGGGCCTCGTCACCGCCCTGCATGCGGCGCTGCTGTTCGCCATAAAGCGCGTCGAAGTTGATCGGCTGCAACAGGAACGGCGGGAAGCCGCCTTCCAGCACCAGCGACGAAATCACCTGGCGCGCGTACGGGAACAACAGGTTTGGGCAGTAGCTGCCGATGATGCCGGCGTGCTCTTCCTCGCTGAAGCCGGCGATGCCGAACAGGCCAGCCTGCTCCACCTCGGCCAGGTACGCGGTGCGGTCGCCCAGCGTGCAGGTCAGGGTGAGGCTGAGCGCCACTTCGTACAGGTCGTTGCCCAGGTCGGTGGCCTTCTGGCCCACGTTGAGCTGGATCTGCGGCTGCAGTTGCTCGTTCTCGCCCATGGCCTGGAAGATCTGCGGCGCGTTGGGGGCCTCGAACGAGACATCCTTCACGTAGATCTTCTGCAACATCAGTTGCGGCTGGCTGCCCTGGCCGTTGACCTGACCGTTGTTGACTACTTCTGCCATCGGAAATCCCTTGGAACGCGCTTGCGTCGATTCAAAGGGGCTGATTGTTCCATACATCCCCCACTGGCGCACGCGCATTCCTCACCAATGATTGCGCATTGCCCTGTTTTTCTGGGAGAATACGCGGCTCGCCACGTCGACCTGATGCTTTGGGCCATCCGCCACGCGATGCGGACTCACGACACGCGACAGCACCATCTCCAGCATCGCGGGGCGCCCAAGGCGCCGCTGGGCCGATGCTGCCCTGGCCAACGGGCGGCAAATCAGGCTTCAAAAGCCCTTCAACGGAGGTCGTCATGGCCCGTGTATGTCAAGTCACCGGTAAGGGTGTGCAGAGCGGCAACAACGTTTCGCACGCCAACAACCGTACCCGTCGCCGCTGGTTGCCCAACCTGCATGAGCGTCGTTTCTGGGTTGCCGGCGAGAATCGCTGGATCAAACTGCGCGTTTCCAACCATGCGTTGCGCACGATCGACAAGAAGGGCATCGAAGCCGTGATTGCCGAGATGCGCGCCCGCGGCGAAAAGGTCTGAGGATTGAGCCATGGCTAACAAGACACAAGACAAGATCCGCATGATCTCCTCGGCTGGCACCGGCCACTTCTACACCACCAAGAAGAACAAGAAGAACACGCCGGAAAAGTTCGAGTTCAAGAAGTACGATCCCGTCGTGCGCAAGCACGTGATCTACAAGGAAGGCAAGATCAAGTAATTGATCGCCGCCGCAAGGAAGACCCGCCCTCGTGGCGGGTTTTCTTTTGCCTGCTTGCTGGACCGACGCCAGCCTCGCATCATCGCCGGATGAGCGCAGCCCCGATGACCGCCTTGTTTCCCGACTTGCTCGGCCACGCGTGCTGGCGGCAACTGCCACCCGCCGTGCAGGCCATGCATGGCGCATCGCCCGTGCTGCACGCGAACGGTACCGCCGACATCACCGGCGACAACCACCCCGCTGCGCGCTGGCTGCGTCGCCTGTTGGGCTTGCCGCCACCCGGCTCCGCGCAGGCGCTCGCCTTGACCATCGAACGCCACAACGGCAACGAAGTCTGGACCCGCCGTTTCGCCAGCCGGCAGATGCGCTCGACCCTGGGACGACGTGCCGGCTCGCCATTTCTCTACGAGCGCCTCGGACCGGCCAGGTTGGGCTTCGCCCTGCGCCGGGACGGCGAAGCCATCGATTGGCAACTGCGCAGCCTGCATATTTTCGGCCTGCCCTGTCCGCGCGCCCTGCACGGCCGCGTACTTTCGCGCAGTGGAGTCCGCGACGGGCGTTACCACTTCAGCGTCGACGTGCGGTTGCCGTGGCTGGGCCAGCTGGTGGCCTACCAGGGCTGGCTTGAGCCCACGGCTCTGCAGTCCGACAGTTGATGGCTCCCCAGGCCGCTGCACCCGTGATCGTGTTCGACGGCATCTGCCTGTTGTGCAGCCGCTGGGTGAGCTTCCTGCTGAAGCACGACCGCGCGGGGCGTTATCACTTTGCCGCGATGCAATCGGAGTACGGCCGCGAGCTGTTGGCGGCGCACGGGCTGGATCCGGATTCGCCACTGTCCTTCCTGCTGGTCGACGACGGCCGGGGCTACACCGATACCCGTGCGATCGTGCGAGTCCTTCGCAGCCTGGGCCAGCGGCGCTGGCGTTGGCTGGGCAGCGTTCTGGGCAGCGTGCCACGCGGTATCAGCGACCCGGCCTACCGTTTCATCGCCCGCCACCGCTACCGGATCTTCGGGCAGCGCCGCAGTTGCTTCGTACCCACGCCCGAGCAGCGCGCGCGTTTCAGCCGGTAAGCATTTCCAATTGCGCCTCGATCGCGAAGCCATCGAGCGCGGACAAGGACTCGTCCAGCGTGAAAAGACCCATGCACGGCATCGCTCCGCGCGCCGACAGACCGCCATCGGCCAGCTTGCGCGCCAGCACCACGGCGGGGGTAGCAGGTATCTGCGGGCCATCACCGGCCCCTGCGCGCAACGACCAGCGCAGCCGCAGCGGCAACCCTTGCGGGTCGCGCCCGCGCAGATCGACCAGCATCCCGCCCACGTCGCTTCCCGCACCCGGGAACCATTCGCTGACCCGACGCAACACCCGGGCATGTCGGGCGAGGTCGCGCACCAGCCCCAGTCGCACCAGCCACGCGGCAGCCAGCGTGCCGAAGTGCAGTCGCCTCAACTCCAGCCCGGCCCTGAAAATCACCGTGCGGACGCCGCGATAGCGCAGCGGGAACAACGCCAGGTCCGGCACATCGCACAAGCCGACCCAGCGCGGGCCGAACGGAAAAGCTGGACGGCGTGTCAGCATCCAGCCGTAACCGCGTTGCCAGCGGCCGTCGCGCCACAGCTTCAGCGGCCGCCCGCAGTAGCCCAGGATAGCTGCCACCGTGGCATCGCCGCGCGGCGTGCGGTTGCCCGGACTGATCGCATGCTCGATAACCTCAAGCGCGGCGAAGCGCGGCAACAAACTGTCCACCACGGCGCTGCTGAGCGCTGGCACGGTCGACGCGCCACTGACCAGCAAGCGCCCCGCCTCCCTGGCGCGGTCATCCAGACGGCCAATTCCGCTGACGAAATCCCGCCCGTCGGCCAGGTCGATATAGTCGCTGCCGCAGGCCAGACAGGCTTCAGCCACACGATAGTCCTGCTGCTGGAAGGGGCCGGCGGCATGGATGACCAGTTGTGGTTGCAGCGCCGCGATCGCGTCTGCCAAGCCAGGCGCGGTCGCGTCGAGCACAGCCAGTTGTGCCGACGCATCCCCCAACGTATCGCGCAACACCACGAGGCTGGCCTTCCTTCGGCCGGCGAGCGTCAAATGAAAACGTGGATCGCCAACCAATTGGCTGGCGATGCGCGAACCGAACACGCCGGCGGCGCCGATCAGTACGACATGCAAGGCCATCCGCCCCCCTTGGCGATCCCGGAAAAACAAAACCCGCCAGGCGGCGGGTTCTGCTGAAACATGACTGTAGCGCTCAGGCGGCGTTGGCGACCGTATAGCCCTTCAGCCGCTGGGCGAAGTCCTGCAGGGCGCGGATGCCGCTTTCCTCGGCTTCGTGGATCCATTGCTGCAGCCCCTTCAACGCCTGCTCGGCGCCGCGCTGTTCCATCAGCGCCGCGAGGCGGTTGCGGAAGTCGCAGACGGTTTGCAGGGTGGGACGGCGGGCCAGTACAGCCTGCAGTTTTGCGCTGCTGTCCTGGTCCAGCCAGCGGCCGCCGTCGGCCAGGGCGCGACGCAGGCGACGCGGCATGGATTTGATGTTGTCGCCGGCGTGGGTCGCTTCTTCGCGCAGGGTGGGCACGATCACGCCGCGGTAGTAGTCGGTCATGGCCTGGAAGCGGTGGGTCAGCACGGCCTTCAGGGTATCGGCGTCGGGCAGGCGGACGTTGGGACGCACATCCAGCGACGGCGCCACGCGCAGCACCTTGGCCAGGCCCACGGCGCGCAGGCCGCAGATTGCCGCCCAGCCGATGTCGAATTCCCACTTGCGCAGCGCGAACTTGGCCGAACTGGGGAAGGCGTGGTGGTTGTTGTGCAGCTCTTCGCCGCCGATCCAGAACGCCCACGGGATCAGGTTGCGCGCGGTGTCGGCGCTCTCGAAGTTGCGGTAGCCGGCCCAGTGGCCGATGCCGTTGACGAAACCGGCGGCCCAGAACGGGATCCACACCATCTGCAGCGCCCACATCGCGGCGCCGATCACGCCGAACAGCGCCACGCTGATTACCAGCATGAGCGCCGGGCCCCAGTACGGATGCGCGCCATAGAGCTTGTGCTCAACCCAGTCGTCCGGCGTGCCGCGACCGTACTGCACCATGTCCTGCTTGTTCTCGCAGGCGTCGCGGTACAGCGAGACGCCGTCCCAGAACACCTTCTTGATGCCGTAGATCATCGGGCTGTGCGGGTCTTCCACCGTCTCGACCTTGGCGTGGTGCTTGCGATGCACCGCCACCCACTCGCGGGTGACCATGCCGGTGGTGAGCCAGCCCCAGAAGCGGAAGAAGTG
>DATJCF010000167.1:0-2481 GCA_035514935.1 Rhodanobacter sp.
ACCAATCCACAGGCGGTGGTGGAGTTGTGCCCGTGCGGCACCGCTTTCGACTTCCACAATCTTCCGGCCACCGACCAGTACCCCGCCTCCGACCCGACCTCGTCATGGCAGGTGCGCAGCAAGGGCAAGTCGATGAAGGCGTTGATGGGCTCGCGCAGCAGCTATGCG
The DNA here is from genome assembly GCA_035514935.1 of Rhodanobacter sp. Lineage (GTDB taxonomy): Bacteria > Pseudomonadota > Gammaproteobacteria > Xanthomonadales > Rhodanobacteraceae > Rhodanobacter. The sequence continues at coordinate 169 of DATJCF010000167.1, forward strand.
GGCGATCACGTGGAGTTGTCCGATCGCGGCGACGACTTTGCCTCCAGCGTGGGCATCGGTGCGGTGGTCTCGACCAAATTTACGTGGCCGAAGGACACCGAGCATCCCTCCGAGCCGCTGCCGCCGGGCGGCCTGGTGCTCAACCCGCAGCGGGAAGCGCTGTGGCGCAAGTGGGTGGCGCTGTACAAGGACCACATGCTGCCCAAGGGCGAATATCGGGGCGAGCTTTACGACATCGGCTTCGACCGGCCCGAGGCGCATGCCATCGCCAGGGACGGAGCCATGTATTACACGTTCTACGCCGACACCTTCAGCGGTGCCGTGCAGTTGCGCGGGCTGGCGCCGGGCCGCTACCGCGTGCGCGACCTGTTCAACGAGGTCGACATGGGCGAGGTGGATGCGGACGCCGCCAAGCTGCGCGTGGCGTTCAAGCATTTCGTGCTGCTGCAGGCCACGCCGGTGGGGCCGCGCGCATGAGCGTGCCGGCGATGGCTATCACCGCCGCTTCGCCACGTCGACCGTGGCTGGGTTTCGCGTTGGCCACCGTGGCGCTGTGGGGCGTGTGGGGCGCGTTGTCGCCGCTGTCTTCCGAGCACGGCTTCCCCGACACGCTGGTGTATGGCGTGTGGGCGCTGACGATGATCCCGCCCGCGCTGTACATCCTGTGGCGCAGCGGCTGGCAGCTCGAACGTTCGCCGCGCGCGATCGCCTATGGCATGACCATCGGTCTGCTCGGCGCCGGCGGCCAGATGCTGCTGTTCCATACCTTGACGATCGGGCCGGCGTATTTCGTCTTCCCGATCATCTCGCTGTCGCCGGTGGTCACCATCGCGTTGTCGTTCCTTTTTCTACGCGAGCGCACGGGCTGGATGGGCTCGGCCGGCATCGTGCTGGCGCTGGTGGCGCTGCCGATGCTGGACCTGTCGTTCGGCCGCAGTGCCGGCGGCGGCCTGGGCTGGTTCCTGCAATCGCTGCTGATCATGCTGGCTTGGGGTCTGCAGGCGTATTTCATGCGCCTGGCCAACGACACCGTGCGGGCCGAAAGCATCTTTTTCTACATGACCGTGGGCGCGCTGCTGCTGGCGCCGGTGGCGCTGGCGATGACCGACTGGAGCCAGCCGGTGAACATGGGTCTGGATGGCCCGTGGATGACCGCCGGCATCCAGGTGCTCAATGCCATCGGCGCGCTGACCCTCGTCTACGCGTTTCGCCACGGCAAGGCGATCGTGGTGGCGCCACTGACCAACGCCGGCGCACCGCTGGTGACCGCCGTGTTGTCGCTGATCTTCGCCAGTGTCGTACCGGGCCCGCTGAAGATGGTCGGCCTGGTACTGGCGCTGGTCGCCTCGCTGCTGCTGGTGCTCGAACCCGAACGCGAACCACCCGCTCCCCTTCCCTGACCGGAGCCCGTCCCCATGCAAGTCCTCCTCGACCTCATCGCCCGACACAAGCAGGGGCACGCCACCGGCGTGACCTCGATCTGTTCGGCCCACCCCATCGTCATCGAAGCCAGCCTGCGCCAGGCACAGCGCACCGACCAGCCCTTCGTGCTGTTCGAGGCGACCTGCAACCAGGTCAACCAGGATGGCGGCTACACCGGCATGACGCCTGCCGACTTTGTCACCTTCGTCCACGGCATTGCCGACCGTGTCGGTTTCGACCGCGCGCGCATTGCGCTGGGCGGCGATCACCTGGGCCCCAACCCGTGGACGACGATGGCCGCTGACGCGGCAATGGACAAGGCCGAAGTGATGGTGGGCGCCTATGTCGCCGCCGGCTTCCGCAAGATCCATCTGGACTGCTCGATGGCCTGCGCCGGTGACCCCGAGCCGCTGCCGGAAGCGGAGATCGTGCGCCGCGCCGTGCGCCTGTGCCGCGCCGCCGAAGCCGCCTGCGCCAGCGCCGGTGGCGAGGCGCCGGTATACGTAATCGGCACCGAAGTGCCGGTGCCTGGCGGTGCCACCGAAGCGATCGAAGGGCTGGCCGTCACCACGCCGCAGGCCGCGCTGGCAACGATCGAAGCGCACCGTCAGGCATTCATCGAAGCCGGCCTGGAAGCCGCCTGGCATCGCGTGATCGCCTCGGTGGTGCAGCCGGGCGTGGAGTTCGATCATCACAACGTGGTCGATTACCAGCCGCAGAAAGCGCGCGAACTGAGCCACGCCATCACCACCGTGCCGGGCATGGTGTTCGAGGCGCATTCCACCGACTACCAGACCCGCGACGGCCTGGCCGCGCTGGTGCGCGACCACTTCGCGATCCTCAAGGTCGGCCCCGGCCTGACCTTCGCCCTGCGCGAGGCGCTGTGGGCAC
>DATJCF010000168.1:0-18412 GCA_035514935.1 Rhodanobacter sp.
GCGACGCGCCCCATCGGACCGATCAACGGATGAACCTACGCACCGCTCTGGCATTTGCCGTTGGCCCCATCGCCACCGCCGCGCTCGGCCTGGTGACGGTGCCGGTGATCGCCTGGGTGTTTCCGCCGGCCGACGTGGGACGGCTGAACATCGTGCAGATCGCCGTCTCGTTCGGCGTGCTGCTGTTCGGCCTGGGGCTCGATCGCGCCTACGTGCGGGAGTATCACGAATCGGCCGATCGCGCGGCGTTGCTGAAAGCCTGCTTCGCACCCGGCGGCGCGCTGTTGCTGCTGGCGATGCTGGTGACCGCACCCTTCGACCACCGCATCGCCGAGTGGCTGTTCGGGGTGGGGCATGTCGCCTACTTCTGGCTGCTGCTCGCCTGCGTGGCGACGAGTTTCGTCTCGCGCTTTCTCTCGCTGATCCTGCGCATGCAGGATCGCGGCGCGGCGTTCTCGATCAGCCAGATCCTGCCCAAGGTGCTGCTCCTGCTGGCGGTGACGCTGATCGCCGCGTCGAGCATGCACGCCTCGTTCGTGGAACTGGAGGTGGCGTATTTCATTTCGCTGCTGTCGGTGCTGGTCACCTATGGCTGGAACACCTGGCGCGAATGGAGCCCGGCGATACGTGCGCCCGTGGCGCCTGCGCAGGTACGCGGGGTGCTCGCCTACGGCACGCCGCTGATCTTCGCCGGCGTCGCCTACTGGGGGCTGGACGCCACCAGCACGTTGACGCTGCGCTCGCTGTCCAGCCTGCCGGAGCTGGCGATCTATTCGGTCTCCATGAGCTTCGCCGGCGTGGGCGTGGTCTTCCAGACGATCTTCACCGTGCTGTGGGCGCCACTCGTCTACAAGTGGGTGGCGCATGGCGTGGACATGCGGCGAGTCGACACCATCGCCAAGCAGGCGCTGGCGGTGGTGTGCGCGATCTGGGTGCTGACCGGCGCCTTCTCCTGGCTGGCCGATTTCGTGCTGCCGGCGCACTACGCGCAGGTGAAGTACCTGATGCTGTGCTGCATTGGCCAGCCGCTGCTCTACACGCTCTCCGAGGTGACGTGCGTGGGCATCGGCATCACGCGCCGCTCCATGTTGTCGCTGTGGTCGACCCTCGCGGCGCTGGTGGTCAATGTCGCGTTCAGCGTGTGGCTGGTCCCCGCGCACGGCGCGGCCGGCGCGGTGGTGGCCAACGCGATCGCATTCCTGGTTTTCTTCGTGGCCCGCACCGAAGCGTCGGCCTATGTGTGGCGGCCGTTCCCGCGCGCGCGGCTGTACATGTTCGTCACTGCCTGCGTGGGACTTTCCATTGCGACGCTGGCGCTCGGCCCGCATCTGCCCGTGCATTTCAGCCTGGTCTGGCTGGCCCTGCTGCCGGTCGCCTTCGCGTGTTTCCGCGCGGAATGGATGGGCATGTACCAGTCGCTGCGGGCGGCGATCAAACCGCAACCCGCCTGCCCGCAACCCGAAGGAGGCCCCGGTGCGCTGCCGTGAGCGGGTCGACGCTGCGCCGTCAACGCGCCGGAATGCAGATCAACCGGTTTCTCCAGCACACCTGATGGCGATGCCACCGACAGATTGAGGATTCATCGATGAAGAAAATCAATTTGTTCGTGTTCGCGGCGCATCACCTCGCCGGCAATATCGCCGCGCAACGGTTCAAAAGCCTGCTGAAATATCTGGACCCGGCGAAATACCGCATCTTCGTTTTTGCCCGCGAAGCGCCCTCGGCCATGACCGCAACGGTCGCGCCGCCGGGTACCGACATCACCATCTTTCCGCTGCCCGGACGCTGCGTGGGCAGCGAATCGTCCGCGGCCGCTTCGCTGCTGGCGCTGGCGGCCGCCTTCGTGCGTCCGCTGCCGTTCCTGCTGGGCGAAAGTCGCTCGCATGCGCGCCCGTGGTTTGTCCACGCGCTGGCCAAGGCCAACGAGCTATGCGCCAGGAAGCTGGCCGCCGGCGAGCAATGCGTGGTCATCGGCACGTATTCGCCGGTCGACGCGCTGGTCGCCGCGGCCGCGCTGTCCAGCAAACACCGCATCGGCTGCCTGCAGGATTTTCGCGACGGGCTGGTCTTCGAACCGCTGGGCAAACCCGGCTGGTCGCGGAAAGTGATGCGCCAGCTGATCGAGGCGCGGGTGGTGGCCGCCAGCGATCTGGTCACGTCGGTAAGCGGCCCGCTGGTCGATGATTTCCAGCAGCGTTATCCCGGCAAGGCCGCGGCGATCCTGCCCAACGGCTACGACCCGGACGACTTCGCCGCGCTCGACGACGACGTGGTGGGCAGCACGCGCGCCGCCGCGATCCTCGCCCGCGAGGCGCCGGCCGACGCGTTGCTAATCGGCCATTTCGGGCGCATCGGGGCCAGTGACGGTTCGGCGTCGAAGAGCCTCGACTACCTTGTCGATGCGCTGAACGACTCGGTCGCAACCGACGCGAACCGCCACCTGATCTTTGTCGGCGAACTGACGGAAGGCGAGCAGGCCACGTTGCGGCGCGCCAACTTCCCGGTCAGCGTGCTGGGGCCGATGGAGCGCACGCTGGCGCTGCAGCTCATGAAACGTTGCGACAAGTTGCTGCTGCTGACCGGCTCGCGCGCCAGCTGCGCCACCGGAAAACTGTTCGAATACCTCGCTACCGGCGCCGACGTCGTCTGCGTTTCGGGCGTGAGCAACGAAGCCACCGCCATCCTCGCGCGGACCGGGGCCGGCCAGACGATTCTCACCGGCGCAGGCGTATCCGGCTACGAAGCGGTGCGGGGTGCGTTGTCGCCCCACCGCAGCGGCGCACGACGCGACATCGCCATCTACAGCCGCGTTGCCCAGGCCGACATGCTCGACGGCTGGCTTTCCACCATGGTGCTGCCATGAGCCCCGGCAACGATTCGGCGCTGACGCCGGAGCCGTCGGTGTTCATGGCACCGGCAGCGCAGTCGTTCACGGGTCGCTACCGGTTCACCGTGCGCCACCTGTTTCTGGGGGCGGCTTTCGCGCTGCTGCTGCTGGCCGTGGTCGTGCCCAACTCGCTCCCCGACATCACCGCGGCGGCGATGGTGCTGGCCGCCATGCTGGCGTTGCCGGGACTGCGCATCGGCCCCGGCTTCAGGACCTTGCTGGCGCTGTACGCCGGCACGGTGATCGTCACCCTGCTCTACATGGTCGTTGGCGGCGTGCACGACGCGCCGCAGGAAGCCGAAATCCAGGTGTTGGCGATCTACATCCTTTCGCCGTTGCTGTGGACGCTCATTGCCGATGGTCTGCTGCGACGCCTGGGAGCCGATCGGCTGATCGACTGGCTCGCCGTGCTCAGCCTGCTGTGCGCGCTGAGCGTGGGCCTGTTCTTCTACCTGTACCTCACGCGTGGCGCGGCCGCGGTGACGTTTTTCTTCGAGGGCGCCAACGTCAATCTCACCGAGGGATTCGCCGGCGCCACCATGCATGTGTATGGCTCGCTGATCTTCCTGTGCGGTGGATTTTTCGGTTCGCCCGAACTCATCAGGAACCGGCTGATGCGACTCGCGCTGCTGGCGATGCTGCTGGTCTGCGCACTGACCTCCGGCCGCACGGCGCTGATCCTGGCTGTGCCGCTGGGCTGGTTCCTCGGCCTGATGCTGTCCTCGCGCACGACCGACCGCCGACAGAAATCGCCAATCTTCCGCCTGATCCGCTACGGCCTGCCGATGCTGATCGCGGTGACGACGGCGCTGTTCCTGCTGCAGGCCTATACGCAGATCAGCCTGACGCGGGTGCTCGACGCCGTCTCGACCAAGCTGGCCTCCGGCGGCGGCAGTGCGCGCGTGGAGATGGGCCACTCGTTGTTTGCCGGCATTCTCGCCAACGACGGGCTGGGCTCCGGCCACGGCGTCGGCGTGGACTTCGTCAGTGACGCCGTCCACCCCTGGCGCTACGAGCTGGTGTGGCTGGCCACGATTTACCGGGTCGGCATCGTCGGTGCGCTGATCTACGCCTTGCCATTCGTGTTGTACATGGCCTCGGTGATCCGGCTCGCTTATCGACACCGGCTGCCGCCGCGGCACAAGTTCATGTTCTGCGGCTTCGTCTGCGCCTTTCTCGGCACCAACACCAACCCGTACATCGAGGCTTTTGTCTTCCAGTGGATGTACGTCATCCCGCTGGTGGCGCTGGCCATCGAGTATCCGAAGGCATTGAAGAAGGGCCGCGAATGAAGCGCCTCAAGGTTCTGCTGTTTTCCAAATATTCGCGGCGCGGCCCCAGTTCGCGCTTGCGCAGCCTGCAGTACCTCGCGCCGCTGCGCGATCACGGCATCGACGTGCAGGTACATGCGCTGTTTCCGGATGCCTATCTCGAAGTGCTGTACGGCGGTCACCCCGAAACTGCCAGGAAGCGTGCCTGGGGTTACTTCGGCCGGCGCTTCATGCAGCTCCTGCGCCGTCGTGAACACGACCTGGCCTGGATCGAGGGCGAGCTTTTCCCCTACCTGCCGTACTGGGTCGAGGCGACGCTGGCGCGGTCGTTCAAGTCGTACGTGGTCGACTACGACGACGCGCTGTTCCACAAGTACGACCAGTCCGCCAATCCGCTGGTGCGCCGCCTGCTGGGCCGCAAGATCGACCGGATCATGCGTGGTGCCGCCTGCGTGATCGCCGGCAACCGCTACCTCGCGGCGCGTGCGCGGCAGGCCGGCGCGGCGCGGATCGAGATCATCCCGACCGTGGTGGACGAGCAACGCTACACGGCGGCCAATACCGCGGACGGCCAGCCACCGGTGATCGGCTGGATCGGCTCGCCCGCTACCGAGCACTACATGCTGGACATGCGCCCGGCACTGGAGCAGGTCTGCGCCGAGAACCATGCGCGGCTGCTGCTGGTCGGTGCGCGGCCCGAAACGGCGAGCCTGTTCGACGGCACCACGCCGGAAGTGGTGACGTGGTCCGAAGCCACCGAGGCGGCGATGATCGCGCGGATGGACATCGGCATCATGCCGCTGCTCGACAGTCCGTGGGAGCGCGGCAAGTGCGGTTACAAGATCATCCAGTACATGGCCTGCGGCCTGCCGGTGGTGGCTTCGCCGGTCGGGGCCAATGTCAACATCGTGCATCACGGCGAAAACGGCTTCCTGGCCACCGATGAGGCGGCGTGGCGGGACGCGCTGGAGCGACTGATCGCGAGCCCGGCACTGCGCGAGCGCATGGGCGCGGCGGGCCGTGCCCGGGTCGAAGCGGAATACAGCCTGGAGGCGCAGGTGCCACGGCTTGCGGACATACTGCGCCGCGCGGGGCATGCCTGATGTGCGGCATGACCGGCTTCTGGCAGCGGCACGGTGGCGCTCAGGATGCGCTGCTGGCGCAGGCGCGGGCGATGTCGGCGCGGCTCAGCCACCGCGGCCCCGACGACAGCGGCGAATGGTGCGACGAGGCCGCCGGCGTGGCGCTGGCACAGCGGCGCCTTTCGATCCTCGACCTTTCCCCTGCCGGCCACCAGCCCATGCATTCGGCCGATGGCCGCTACGTCATCGTGTTCAACGGCGAGATCTACAACCATCTTGCCCTGCGCGAACGTCTGCGCGCGGAGCACGCCGCGCCGCCGTGGCGCGGGCACGCCGATACCGAAACCCTGCTGGCCTGCTTCGTCGCCTGGGGCGTCGAGCGCACCGTGCAGGCCAGCGTCGGCATGTTCGCATTCGCCCTGTGGGATCGTGAGCGGCGTACGCTGACGCTGGCGCGCGACCGCATGGGTGAGAAGCCGCTGTACTACGGCTGGCAGGGCGACACCTTGCTGTTTGGTTCGGAATTGAAGGCGCTGAAGGCGCATGCCGCGTTCCGGCCCGAGATCGATCGCGGCGCCCTGGCGCTGCTGCTGCGCCACGACTGCGTCCCCGCGCCCCACACCATCTACCGCAGCGTGGCCAAGCTGCGGCCCGGGCACCTGCTGCGCATTTCGATGGACGCACCGCGCGAGGCGCAGCCGGTGCCGTACTGGCGCTACAACGACGCGGTAAGCGCGGGCCTGCGTGAGCCGCTCATCGCCACCGACGCCGCCGCCACCGACGCGCTGGAAGCGCAGCTGGGCGCCAGCATCGATGCGCAGATGCTTTCCGACGTGCCGCTGGGCGCCTTCCTCAGCGGCGGCATCGACAGCAGCACGATCGTGGCGCTGATGCAGGCGCACAGCGCGCGACCCGTCAAGACCTTCACCATCGGCTTCGACGAAAACGGCTACGACGAAGCCACGCACGCCAAGGCCGTGGCAAGACACCTGGGCACCGAACACACCGAACTGTACGTGCGGCCCGAAGACGCGCTCGCGGTGATTCCGCGGTTGCCCGGCATCTTCTGCGAGCCGTTCGGCGACAGCTCGCAGATCCCCACCTTCCTGATCAGCCAACTGACCCGCCGCGCGGTGACGGTGGCCTTGAGTGGCGACGGCGGCGACGAACTGTTCGGCGGCTACAACCGCTACCTGGGCGCACGCACCGCGTGGGAAAAGGCGCAACGCCTGCCGCCGCCCGCACGTCGCGCCGCCGCGGCCGCGTTGCGTGCCGTGACGCCGGCAACGTGGGACACGTGGTTCGAGCGCTTCAGCCCGCTGCTGCCGAAGCGCTGGCAACTGGCCACGCCAGGCGACAAGGCGCAGAAGCTGGCGGACGTACTCACGCTGTCGAGCGGCCATGCCTTTTTCCGCAACCTTGCCAGCCAATGGCAGGACCCGGCCAGCGTCGTGCTCGGCGCGCAGGAGCCGCCCACATTGCTGACCACACCCGATGCGTGGCCGCCCACCGACAACCTGGCGCAATGGATGATGGCGATGGACGCGCAGACCTACCTGCCCGACGACATCCTGGTGAAGGTCGACCGCGCCGCGATGGCCAACAGCCTGGAGACGCGCGTACCGATGCTCGACCATCGCGTGGTCGAACTTGCCTGGCGCCTGCCGTTGCAGCAGAAGATCCGCCACGGCCAGGGCAAATGGCTGCTGCGCCAGGTGCTGTATCGGCATGTGCCGAGGGAGTTGATCGAACGGCCCAAGATGGGTTTCGGCATACCGCTGGACAGCTGGCTGCGCGGCCCGCTGCGCGACTGGGCGGAAGCCCTGCTCGATGAGAGTCGCCTGCGCCACGAAGGCTATTTCCAGCCGGACGCCATCCGGCAGAAGTGGACCGAGCACCTGAGCGGCCGGCGCAACTGGCAGCACCAACTGTGGACGGTGCTGATGTTCCAGGCCTGGCTGGAACAGGAACGGAGAGCATCCGCATGATCGCTGCCGGCACCCACATCGCTACGACGCAGGGGGCACGCTCATGAAGGCCGTGCTGTTCGCCAATACCGACTGGTACCTCTACAACTTCCGGCGCGCGCTGGCGCTGGCGCTGCAGCGGGCCGGCTACGACGTGCTGCTGATCTCCCCGCCCGGCCCGTATGGCGAGAAATTGCGCGGCCGGGGCCTGCGCTGGGAATCGCTGCCGATGCAGCGGCGCAGCCTCAACCCGCTGCGCGAACTGGCCCTGCTGTGGCATCTGGTGCGCCTGCTGCGGCGCGAACAACCCGCGCTGGTCCACGGCTTCACCATCAAATGCGCCGTGTACGGTTCGTTGGCGGCGCGGCTGGCCGGCATCCACGCGCGGGTGAATGCGGTGGCGGGCATGGGTTACGTCTTCACCAGTTCGCAGTGGAAGGCGCGATTGCTGCGGCCGGTGGTGCGCGGCCTGCTGCGGTTGGCGCTCGGCGGCCGCGATGCGCGGCTGATCCTGCAGAACGCCGACGACGTCGAACTGTTCCGGCAGGCCGGCCTGGTCGACCCGGCGCATGTGCGGCTGATCCGCGGCTCGGGCGTGAACTGCGCGCAGTTCGCCGGGATATCCCCGCAGGCGCCTGCCGACGGATGCCCGCGCATGCTGCTGGCCAGCCGCCTGCTGTGGGACAAGGGCGTCGCCGAATACGTCGACGCCATCCGGCAACTGCGCAGGCAAGGCCGCACGTTCCGTGCCTTGCTCGCCGGCACGCCGGATCCGGGCAACCCGGCCGCCGTGCCGGAGGCCACGATACGAGGATGGGTCGACGAAGGCCTGCTGACCTGGCTCGGTCACGTCGACGACATGGTCGGCCTGCTCGGCTCGGTCGACATCGTGGTGCTGCCCAGCTACCGCGAGGGATTGCCGCGAACACTGGTCGAGGCGGCCGCCTGCGGACTTCCATTGATCACCACCGATGTACCCGGCTGTCGCGAGGTAGTGACCGATGGCGTCGACGGATTGCTGGTGCCGATGGGAGACAGCGACGCGCTGGTACGGGCCATGGCCCGGTTGCAGGACGACCCGGCGTTCGCACGCCGGCTGGGCGACGCGGCGAGGCGCAAGGCGAGAGCGCAGTTCGATGAACGCATCGTGGTCGAGCGCACGATGGCGGTCTACGCGGAGCTATGCGCTGCGTCGCAAGCCTCTGTCGAATCATCCGTCTAGACGTCCATATGTCACGGCTCGCACGGCTGGGTCATGTGCGGTTCATGGCCTCAACATCTGCCGCAGTAGACTCGGCCGATGGCCCCACCATAGCCACCGCTCCCGTCACGAAAGTCGCACAACCGGAGGCCGCCTCATGCCATCCCCGTTGAAACAGGCGAACGTACTGGATTACCTCCCCGCCTCCGAACACGCCGCCCTTCGTGCCGGCCACAGCACGCATGACTGCACCGGCGGCATCCAGGCCGCGATCGACGCCGCAGGCAAGGTGTTCGTGCCCGCCGGCGTCTACCCCGTGAAGCAGCTGAACCTCAAGTCCGGCCTCGAGCTGTATGGCGAGGGGCCGGCCAGCCTGCTGAAAGCCCATGACGCATCACTGGCCAGCGAATTCATGCTCGTCACCCACATCCGTGACGGCGGCACCCGCCGGGTCGCGGACAACATGCGCGACATCCATCTGCACGACCTGAAGCTCGACGGGCGGGTGGCCGAGTTCGGCTATGCGCAGTTCTTCTACCTGCTCGCGGTCAATGCCACCTCGGACCTCACCGTCGAACGGGTGACGTTCCACGGCTTTCGCGGCGATGGCATGTACGTCGGCTCGGGCACGCTCGCCGGCACCGAACGCCACAACCAGCGCATCGCGGTGCGCGACTGCGTCTTCGACGGCGCGGTGAAGGACAACCGCAACGGGCTTTCCGTCATCGACTGCGATGGCTTGACGGTGGAGCACTGCGTCTTCCGCAACATCGGCAACGCAAAACTTTCCCACTCCGTGGGCGGCATCGATTTCGAGCCCGACCACGACTGGAGCATCTATCGCGACGTGAACATCGCCGGTTGCCGATTCATCGACATCGACACGGTGAACACGGCGGGCATCACGTTTTTCAACCGACACCAGACCGACGACAACATCCACGACTGGACCGTGTCGGATTGCGAATTCACCAACTGCTACTGGGGCATCGATTCTTCCACCAAAGCGAAGACCGCCGCGAGCAGGCCGGACAATCTTCGTGTACTCAACTGCGACTTCCTCAATTCGATACGCGTCGACGTGGCGGTCAAGGGCTTGAGCGGCACGCAGATCAGTGGCTGCACCTTCCGCCGCTCACCGCCCGGCTCCGGACCCGGCGGCGACGCCATCCGCCTTGGCGCGATCGCGTCGCGAACCAGCCGCAATGCCGTCAATACGGTGATCACCGGCAACACGTTTACCGGCATACGCCCGCAGATGGGCGCCATCGGCGTGCTTGGTGCGGACGGTCTGGTATGCGCGGGCAATGTGTTCAGCGACATCCACGCCACCTGCATCAATTTCGCCGAAGACAAATCACCCGACAGCAAACGTGTCATCGACAGGATCACGATCTCCGGCAACGTGGTGAGACACGGCACGCGCGCGGGCTCCATGTCGTTCCTGAGTACCAGCAACGACATGCGCATCAGCAAGGGCCGGTTGATGCTGGCGCATTCCTTCGAGTACGCGAACGACGTCGAGGGCAGCGTAAGGAAGGTCGCCAACGGCGCGACGATCGAATTCCGCGGAACGACACCAACGCCCTGAGAGCCGCGCCCCGGTAGCGCCATTCGCCATACGGGCCATCGCGATCAACGACGCGACGATCGCCGCAGCGAGTAGTAGACCTCGGCATGGTCGTCTTCCCTGAACATCAGCTCGTCCTCCGGCACGGGCAGTCCGGCTTCCCGGGCCACCGCTTCCGACGCGATGACGCCCGCGTTGACCACAGCTTGTGGATCAGCCGCCCCGTGCCGGCGCGCTTCCTGGCGCAGCCATGCATGCGTGACCGTTATGACGTACACACCCAGGGTCAGGCAGAACGTTGTCAGGTTGGTACCCGCCGAATGGGCCGCGCTGCTGAAGAAGGCACCGATCAGCGCCAGGCCGGCAGCAAGCAGGATCAACAGGGCCAACGTAGCGCGGGACGTCAGGCCGAACCCGAGCAGGATGTGGTGGATGTGCCCACGGTCCGGCTTGAACGGCGACCTGCCCTGCCGCATGCGCCGATACATCACCGCAAACGTGTCGAAGACCGGCAGCGCCACGCACCACAGCACGTTGACCGGCGACAACTGCGTGCCCGGTAACTGGCTCATGCTGATCAGCGCCCAGGCCAGCAGATAGCCGATCAACATGCTTCCGGCATCGCCCAGGAAAATCTTCCCGCCCATGAAACCCTGGTTGGCGACGAGATAAGGCAGCGATGCAGCGGCCAGCACGACCAGCAACGCGATGACGCCGTGCAGGGGCGACGGATCCGCAAACAGGATGATGGCGGCGATGCTCACCAGCGCCAGGCTTCCGGCCAGGCCGTCGATACCGTCCATCATGTTGAACGCATTCACCAGCCCGATCACGGCAACCACCGTCACCGGAACGCCGACCCAGCCCAGCGTCACTTCGTGACCGAAGATGCGCCCCAGCGTATGGATGTACACGCCGCTGCTGGCGATGACGGCCAGGATGACAATGGTCTGGATCAGCAGGCGATCCCGCACGCTGAGATCGAAGCGGTCATCCAGCGCACCGAGCAGCACCAGCACCGCGGCGGTGCCCAGCAAGGTAATCTCGAACCCCTGGAACTGCCCGTAGCAAGCCGCGCCCGCAGCCATGCCGATGAAGATCGCGAGCCCGCCCACCAGGGGCACGTCACCATGGTGCTGCTTGCGTTGATCAGGGTGATCCACCAACCCCCACAAGACGGCGAACCGGCGCAGCACGACAATGGCCATCGCCGACGTGCATGCGGCAACCAGGCAATCAACGACTAGTCGCGACTCGTGCATGGCATTTCTACCTCCGACCAATCTCGAACGGATCCCCCTGGTCCAGCCGAGCTCGAGTTGTGAGTGGTGCGGACGCGCCAGAGAAACCCGACGCTCCGCATCTATTGATTCTGATGGACTGGCGCGGATCGCCGCCTTTATGTGGCGGAAAACGATCTGAAGCCAGGAGATAATCCGGCAATCATTTCCGATGAAACAAATCGGAGCCAATGCCGGACGATGAACCTACCATCTTTGGACAGCGCTGCTTGCATGGTGAAAATCCTGATTCAGGCCCACCATCGCTAGATGATGATTTTGTCAATCAATCATTCATATCGTGTTGTCACCTGAACTGAATGAAATCTGTCCCTGCGCTGAATAGACGTCCAAATGCTGAAACGACAAACGGCTCCGAACCATCAGGCTGCGCGCACGACATCGACCGACAGCCTTCGCTGCCGGTCGATGATCTTTACGCTATGCGCAACCGCGTCGCCTCAGTGAGTAGCGCTGTAGTTCGCATTGGCTGCGCTGCTGAGTATCGAGGCCGACGGCAGCAACTGGCTCAACACGCGATTCCAGCGCGTCACGCCAGCCGCACCCACAAACACCACGTCGCCCGGCTTCACCCTGAATTGATCCCCCAGCGCGAACGCCGACGGTGAACGCGCATCAAGCTGAAAGACCTTGGCCGGTGTGTTTTCCAGGTTGTTCGCACCGCGAATCACATAGACCTCCTTGCCGTCGGACGTGACGGGATTGAGGCCACCGGCGCGGCCCAGGGCCTGCGTCAGCGAGATGTCCGAAGCGCTCCTGAAAGTAACCGCCAGGGGATGCAGCACTTCCCCCAGCACGTAGATCTCCTGGGTATCGTTGTACGGAAGCATCAGGCGATCCCCCGGCTTCAGATAGATGCTTTGCGCGATGCTTTGGCCGTTGCTCAGCGCGGTCAGATCCAGGTGATAGTCCTGTCCGTCGCGCGTCAATATCAGATCGGACATGTTGGCCTCGTCCGCGTTGACCGATGCCGTACCCAGCGCCTGCCCCAGGGTCAGCGGAACCGTCGTGATCGGTTGCGGATCGGTCTTCTTGAACGCACCTTGCAGCAGCACATGCTGGCTGTTGTAACCCACGACGCCGACGTCCACCTGCGGCCGCTCGACATACTTGGCGATCTTCGTGCTGATGGCGTCGCGCACCTGCTCGATCGTCATTCCGGCGACTTTCACTGCGCCCACGTAGGGATAAAACATCGTGCCATCGGACCGGACCAGGCGACCATTGGCGGCCGTCTGCTGCTGCGAACCCGCCGGCGACGTCAACTCCGGGTGATCCCAGACGGTGATGTAAAGCGTATCGCCCGGGCCGACACGATAAGGCTCCGGCTTGTACGACAACAGCGCCTGCGGCACCGTGGCGGCCAGCGTTGTCGCGTTGTTCTTCGTCAACAGTTGCGGGGTGATCGTTACCAGCTGGATCTGGCTGCTGTCCGTCGGCGTACCACGAACCAGCCCTTCGCTACGCATGCGTTGCCCCGGCGCCCACACGCAACCGTTAACCAGCAACACGAATCCGAGAATGATAAAGGCGCGAGTTGTTTTCATGTTTAATTAGCCTCGAAGATGATGATCCACTAGGCATCCTGGAATAAACATTAAACAACACGTTCGCATCGAATTCAGGGCTCGCATTAAGAATCGAGGCTATCGGTAAAGCGAAAATTCATTTTCCTGACACGGATATGGATGAATGACACCATTCAAATGTGAAGGGATAATCGGTAGAAAAAAATGGAATAGTTGATGCCACACGCCACGTGAAGAGAACATCACGGCGTCATCGGATCAATGGTGGCATCAACATGAATTGGACGGCCAAATGCCTTGCCCCGCAAGGCCCGGCGGCGATATCGGGATGGCTGACAAAACCGGATCAACGTCGACACCACCGGCGATCTCAGCGCGCGCGGAAACCACCGTCCGACCGTCTCGCACAGCGCTCAAACCAGCCTGGGCGGTCGTCGGACGCGCTCCCTATCCGTCACCAGGGAAAGACGACCGCCATGCTTTTGTCACGTGGCACGCGGAGAAAGCGTCGAGTCGTTACGCTACCATGCAACTCGACGCGCCCGGTCGTCCGCCGCCTCGTTCAGGTACAGGGGAAAACAGCGGTATCCGTCCCGATTCGAGTGTCCGGAACCACACTATTCGACACCCGACGAGGTCCGCGCCCTGATTTGGCACGATACTGGCTTTCGTCAGCAACCATCCACGTCGTGTTCGGCTGCCGCCTGTTACTGGTGCAAGAAAACATGGGAAACAACAAGAAAAAGCCCGTCTGGGAGAAAAATTCTCGAGGATTCTGGCTCGCTGTTTGTCTGGTTCTGAGCGCACTGGCCGGTTGGCTGATGTTTCATCTGGGGCTTCTGCACTGACGGCAACCATCCATCGCTCGACCCCGGCCAGGTCGAGCAAGCGCACTCACTTGACGCCGTGCCGCAGCCGCGTTTTCCAATATCCGAGCAAGCCGGGGTGATACCACTGCCGCGACGGTCCTTCACCGACGCGGGGGGCCATGCGCCCGATGGCGGCATCACGCAGCGCAGCTTTCATCAATGACAGCCCCTGCACCAACTGCAGAATCGGGTAGGTGGCGAAATTGTCGTCCACCCCGGGCGTGATGACCGCCTGATACAGGATGCCGCCAGTATCGACGCCTGCGTCCACCATATGAACGGTGACGCCACAGTGCGCGCGATCATTGTTCGCCAGCGCCCAATAGCCACCATGCACCCCGCGATAGGCCGGCGTGATACCCATGTGCGTATTGATGAAAGGCGCATCCACGGCCATCAACAATTTTTTCGACAGGATGCGCGTGCCGTTCACCACCACAGCCTGGGGCGCTTGCTGGCGCAGACGATCCGCCACGCCGCGCCCGTTGGCGCTGGCGACACGACGGATCACCTGCGCGGGAATCGGCGCGTCCGACAAGCCGTGCCGGTGCAGCAGTTGTTCGATACGCGAGCGGGAAGCGCGGACAAGCAGTCGGCTGTACAGGATGAAACCGAGTTGCCCCAATGTCTGGATCACACCAAGCTTGCGGGCGCGGTGGCGCAGCATCCCGAGCGGGGAGGGCTTGTCTTCGAGCACCACTTCGACGACGTCGAATTCCTCCCGAAGGCCGTGGTACATCACCCGTGTGGACAATCCATCACCGGCGAGCAGCACGATCCGCGCCCTAGCCGACATGCATGCGTTCCAGCAGTGCGGCGACCTCACCCATGTTGCGCGACTGCATCCCATGGTGCTGACGGAGCTCGTCGTAGTGGATCAGGATCTTCCGCAGAAAATCCAGGTTCCGCTTCACGTCGGCCCCGAAGTTGTGCGGATGCCACCACAGGTGGAACAGCCGATTTTCGGTCGCAGCCTCGCGCATGGCGCGCTTGATGCGATGCAGCCGCAGGCTCTCCAGCGGTGCGAGTGAACGCGAATACGGACGCAGGAATCGACTGGCCGGAATGTCGAATGGCCGGCTGCGCGCGCATTCCTCCAGGCTGTAGGTGTTGTGGCCACTGAGGTTGATGTAGGTATCCAGCAACCTCAACCCGCGTACCAGCGGACTCTGCCCCTGCTGGTTTCTCGGCTTGTAGAACGACATCCTTTCGTTGCCCCGGTAACAGGCAATACCCAATTCATCGAGCACCCGCAGGTAGGCCGGGTTTGCCTGGTTGCGTGGAAACACCAGGCTCGTGGTGGGAATGCCCACGCCCTTCGCAACCTCCACCGCGGCGCGCAGGTCGGCGCGGAATGACTCGATGGTCTGCCCTTCTTCCAGGCAGTAGTAGTGCGAGAACGTGTGCGTGCCGACCTCCTGTCCGGGGCAACGAAGGATCTGTTCGATCGCGTCCGGCGCGAAGTGGTAGAGGTCGTCATCACCCCACGTGCGCTCGTCGATGTAGCGATAGGACGAAAGCTGCCGGTTTTGGTAATCGGGCAATATGCCCGGCAGTTGCTGCCGCAACTGGGCGATGTCGTTGAAGAACAGAAACCCGAGCGTGGCCCAGGTGGCGTGAATGCCGTGGGCCTGGAACAGGTCGAGAATGCCGCGAATGGCATCACGTTCGCCGCGCAGGTTCGCTCCGTAGTCCTCGAAGCTGCGGCTGTCGCGCACGCCCCAATACAACTCCAGATCCAACGAGACAGTGAATACACCCGGCATATGTCAGCCACACCTCGTTGGTCAGGACGCCGTCTCCTGAAGCATCGGCGGTACCGACGCACGATCGAGTCAAGCCGCGATACCGCCGGCTCCTCTCCCCGTGTTTATTCGCAAGGCGTGCGTCGAGCGAATTGATCGTATTCTCAGGGCAGAACCTGAAGGAACGATGAGGAGCATCCCGACCCGGCCACGGCCTCGCCGCGACAGCACCGCCATCGAAGAGCCATTATTGGCCAAGCGACGTGAAATCGCGGAGATTGTTCGGAGCAATCGGGCTGAGCCTCTATGCGCGGTGTGTTTCGGCGCCGGCCTGCAGTTCCCATTTTGTCCAGGCAATTTGCCGGTGGCGGAGGCAGGACATTGGGGCGAATGGCGGCGAAACCGCTGGCTTGGAGGGCGAGGTGCGGGATGTATTGAGTTACCCGGAAGGGTTCGTCCACACCTCTCTCCGCCAGATACGCAAAACGCCGCTTCGGTGCGCTGCACTGTTGCGTAAGGTCCGCGGGGATTGTTGGGCCCATCCATGGGCCCACCCCCTTCGCGCTGCGCGCTGCGGGGTCAGCCTTCGGCTGTCCAATTTTGTTCCAGACAAAATTGTCGAACCAAGAGGGTTCGTCCACACCTCTCTCTCCGCCAGATACGCAAAACGCCCGCTTCGATGTGCTCCACTGTTGCATGACGTCTGCGGGGGATTGTTGGGCCCATCCATGGGCCCAACCCCTTCGCGCTGCGCGCTGCGGGGCCAGCCTTCGGCTGTCCAATTTTGTTCCAGACAAAATTGTCGAACCAAGAGGGTTCGTCCACACCTCTCTCTCCGCCAGATACGCAAAACGCCCCTTTCGGGGCGCTTTGCGTATCTGGCGGAGAGAGAGGGATTCGAACCCTCGATAAGGCTTTTGACCCTATACTCCCTTAGCAGGGGAGCCCCTTCAGCCTCTCGGGCATCTCTCCGGATTTTTCGCCGCACTGCTGCGGAGCCGGCAAGGATACTGACCGGCGGGGTCCAGGTAAAGGCTTAATTCAGTGATCGTGTTCGGCGGGTTCGTCCGGCGTGCTGCCGGCATCGTTTTCGCCCTTGATCCGCTGGTAGATTTCTTCGCGGTGGACGGCGACGGTCTTGGGCGCGTTGATACCGATACGCACCTGATTGCCTTTTACTCCGAGAACGGTAACGGTCACCTCGTCGCCGATCATCAGGGTTTCACCGACCCTGCGGGTCAGAATCAACATGATTTTGCTACTCCATTAATGCTGTTGTTCACAGGCCTGCGGTGGAAGGAACCTCACCCCTGAGCTCCTCGTTGCGCAGTTCGACGATTGATCCGTCGAAGGCCCTCTCGCCTTCCCGGCTCACAGCCAAAACACTCCATGGCGTCCTGACTGGCGACCCCACCGTTACCGGTGGCGCCGACACTGTCATTGATACTAACTGAGCGTCATTACCGCGCGCAATGCGCGGCAACAGTAACTAATGGCATAGGCAAGCTCGCGTTCATGCTGGCTTATTGGGCCGATACCCATTGCGGCAAAGCGGCCAGCAAGGCAGGCAACCCGGGCGCATCGGAACCACCACCCTGCGCCATGTCGGCACGCCCGCCACCCTTGCCGTCGATCTGTGCCGCGACGTGGCCAACGACGTTGCCCGCCTTGATCCGCTGCAGTGCCTTGCCGTGCACGCCGGCGATCAGCGACACCCGGCCATCGGCGGCGCCAGCCAGCAGAACGACGCAATCGCCGAGCTGCTGCTTGAGCTGGTCGACACTGTCGCGCAGCGACTTGGCATCCAGCCCTTCCAGCCGCGCCGCCACCACCTTGATGCCGTCGATATCAACGGCACTGCCGGCCAGGTCGGCGGTGGCGGAACCGGCGGCCTTGCTGCGCAGCGCATCCAGTTCGCGCTCGAGCTTTTTCTGGCGATCGAACAACTGGCGCAATTTTTCGACAGCGTCGTCACCACTGCTGGAAAGCAGATGTGCGAACTCGGCCAGGCGACGCTCTTCGTCCGCCACCCAGGCCAGCGCGCCGGCGCCGGTCACGGCTTCGATACGTCGCACGCCGGAGGCCACGCCCGCTTCGCTGGTGATCTTGAACAGGCCAATGTCGCCGGTGCGGCCCACGTGGGTGCCGCCGCACAGTTCGGTGGAGAAATCGCCCATCTTCAGCACGCGCACTTCGTCGCCGTATTTCTCGCCGAACAAGGCCATCGCGCCGAATTCGATCGCGTCGTCGTAAGCCATGTTGTGGACTTCGGCGGCGGCGTTGCGGCGCACTTCGGCATTGACCATCGCTTCGACCCGCTGCAACTCATCCGCGCTCATCGGCTTGAAGTGGGAGAAGTCGAAACGCAGCCGCTCCGGCGCCACCAGCGACCCCTTCTGCGCCACGTGGTCACCCAGCACCTGCCGCAGCGCCGCGTGCAGCAAATGGGTGGCCGAATGATTGAGCACGATCGCCTGCCGCCGCGTGGCATCCACGCGAGGCGCCAGCAGATCGCCGGTACGCAACGGCTGCGCACCATGCCAACGGCCGGCATGACCGAAGAACACGCCGCCCATCTTCAAGGTGTCGTCAACCTCGAAACGGCCGTGGGCGTGGATCAGTTCGCCCTGGTCGCCCACCTGGCCACCGGACTCGGCGTAGAACGGCGTGCGGTCGAGAATCAGCAGCCCTTCCTCGCCCTCGCCCAGCTGGTCCACCTGGCGGCCATCGCGAACGATGCCCAGCAGCTTGCTGCCTTCGCTCTGCAACGCCTCGTAGCCAAGGAACACGGTGGGTTTCAGCTGGCTGGCCAGTTCCGCCGGCATCAGCCCCTTCGCTTCGAAACGACCGGCGGCGCGGGCGCGCTGGCGCTGCGCGTCCATGGCCTGTTCGAAGCCGTCCATGTCCACATCGAGGCCGCGCTCGCGCGCGATGTCGGCGGTAAGATCGACCGGGAAACCATAGGTGTCGTACAACCGGAACGCATCCTC
>DATJCF010000169.1:0-5241 GCA_035514935.1 Rhodanobacter sp.
CGCAGCTGCGTCCAGCGCACGCCTTCCCATTCCGTGGGTGCGTCGGAAAGGACCACGTCCTCGGGCAGCGTGCCGACATAGACCCCGTCTTCGGGCCGCAGCAGGTGCTGCGGATCCGGCTGGTTGGCGACGACGGCCCGCGTCGCGGGAATCACCAGCAGCATCCGGCCGTAGAACGGGATGCCCCACAGGCGGCCGCCGTCCCTGGCGGAGGCGCCTTGCGCATCCGCGAAGACGGCTTTCGCCTGCGCGACCTCGGCCGGCGTGGGCGGCGCGGCCAGCGCCAATGCCGGCGCGAGCAGGGAGAAAACCAGCAACGCCACCCGCGCCGATCCACGAATCCGCCTTGCTGCTGACATGGCAAACGTCCTCATTCCATCACTGCCCATCACTGTCGACACGTCGCAAGCACAGGGCGAGTCCCCGTCGCAGGCCTGATCCGCCCTGGTCTCGCCACCCCTATCCACCGGCTGGCATCGCCTACCGCGACAGACGGCACATGTCCTCGTATTCATCGCGCGTCTGCAGCACCGGCAAGGCGAACACCAGGGCGAGGTAGGCCAGCACGATCAGTCCGCTCGTGAAAACCGCCGCCAGCACGAAGATCGTCCGCACCCAGCCGACGCGGATACCCGAATGCACCGCCAACCCCGCGCAGACGCCACTGATCCACTTGCCCTGTTCGATGCGGCAAAACCGCCGGGGCCGCATCGGCGGCGCGTGGCGGGCCTGGCCGTTGCCGTTGCCGTTGCCGTTGCCGGGATCGACCGTGCCGACCTGCGCCAGCACCGCATCGACTTCGCGGCCGGCGATGACCTGCCCGGCGGCACGCGGCAACACCGCGAGCTTTTCGCCGATCGATTGCTCGAGGTCGCGGAGTATTTCGTCGCGATCGGGATCGCGCACCAGCCCCGCACGCGCGCGCTCGAAGTAGCGGCGCAAGGACCCGTAGCCGTCCTCGTCCAGCAGGAACACCGTCGCGTGGCCGCTCAGGCCGACATGGATCACGGTTTGCATGGTGGTGTACCCAGCTCGTCGATGAGACGCGTCAAGGACTTCCAGTACGTCCGGAATGCAGTCAGTTGCCTGCGGCCATTCGGCGTGAGCCGGTAATACTTCCGCGGCGGGCCGCTGTCGGATTCCTGCCACTCGTAATCAAGCAGGCGTTCGCGCCGCATCCGGCTCAGCAGCGGATACAGGGTGCCCTCCCTGGTGGCGAACTCGGTATCGCCCAGGCGCTGCAGGATGTCGGCGGCATAGGCTCTTCCCGACGAAACGACGGCCAGTACCACGAACTCCAACAGCCCCTTGCGCAACGCGCCGGACTTGCCTGCATCCATCTCACGCACTACCTTTTTTGAAAAAGGTACCTGCGCAAAAACTTGAAGTCAAGGCGCCTGCAGAAACGCCGCAACGGCATGCCGCCATCCGCCTGCCGTGGCAGGCGCCATCGGTGCGGGACATGCCGCGGGCCGCGCGGCCCATCCGCATCACGGCCCGGACCCTGAAGCAGGCGTCAGCGGTTTCCGGACGAGGCCGCGCCAGGCCGCGGCGACGTTCCGATCCCCGCGTCAACCGCGCGGCGACGGCGCCCGCGCCAGCGCCCACACATCCACGCGAGCCACGCCGGCACGCTTCAGCACGCGAGCGCATTCGGCCAGGGTGGCACCGGTGGTCATCACGTCATCGATCACCACCACGTGAGGCGCCAGCACCACGCCCTCGCGCAGCGCAAATGCGCCACGCACGTTGCGCCGGCGACCCACCGCGTCGAGCTCGGTTTGCGCCTCGGTACGGCGCACGCGCTGGATCGCGTCGACGCATAGCGGCAGGCGCAGTTCGCGTGCCAGCGGCCGCGCCAGTTCCAGCGCCTGGTTGTAGCCGCGCTGGCGCAGGCGACTGCGGTGCAGCGGCACGGTCAGGATCTGCTGTGGCAATGCCACGGGACAGGTTTCGCGCCGCCACATGCTGGACAGCACGCGGCCGGCAGCCAGGTCGGCGCCGAATTTGAAGCGTGATTCCAGCCGGTTCAACGGCCAGCCATAGCGGAACGGCGCCCACGCCGCGTCCCATGGTGGCGACCGCCGCTGGCATTGGCCGCACAGCGCGGCGGGTGTGGCCAGCGGCAAGGCGCAGTGGGCGCAACAGGTCTGGTTGCGCGGCAGTTCGATGCTGCAGTCGAGGCACAGGTCCACGCCATGCGCGCCCGCGCCGCCGCACAGCAGGCAGCGCAGTGGCAACAACCAGTGCGCCAGTGCTGTCCAGGATCGATGTGGAATGGTCGTGTCCATGGGCTTTCCTTTCCCGTGCCATGGGATGGTAGCGGCAAGACCCGACCCGCGCTGTTCGATCACGGGCTACACTCGATGACCGTCAACGGCGTCGGCAACGCCCCATCGTCGTCCATTCCGACCAGGAGGTTCGCATGAACACGTCCCACGACGGCAAAACCACGCCATCGACCTGGCCCACGATCGCCGGCACGGCGTTGCGCGTGGCTTTCGGCGTGATCTGGGCCGTCAGCGCCGCGCTGACCTGGACCGACGGTTTCGCCGACCATTACGTGGGCTACCTGCACAACGCCGCCACCGGCCAGCCGGCGTGGTCGGCGTGGTGGTTCCAGATGTGGATCGCCCTGGTCACGCCGAACGTGGGCCTGTTCGTATGGGCCACGCGCATCGCCGAGACGCTGCTGGCGCTGGCCTTGCTGCTGGGGTTTGCGCGCAAGATCACCTACATCGCGGGCATTTTGTTCAGCCTGCTGATCTGGAGTACGGCCGAGGGCTTCGGCGGGCCGTATTCGGTGGGCGCCAACAATATCGGCGCGGCGATCAGCTTCGTGCTGATCTTTGCCGCCCTGATCGTGATCAACCTGCGCGCCGGCCCCAGCCCGTACAGCGTCGACTACCTGATCGAGAGCCGCTGGCCGAGCTGGCGCCGGTTTTCCGAATGGAACAGCCGTGTACCGCTGGAGCAGGTGCAACACCTGTCCTGGCGCGTGCAGGGTCCGGCGCTGGCTGGCGTGCTGCTGCTGGTGGCGCTGCTGCTGGCCGGCCTGCACAGCGCGTTGAACGTACGCAGCGCCAGCCCCGCCGCCGCCGCCGCCGCGGTGACGCCGCTGTCGCTGGCTTCCGCCCAGCCGATCAAGCAGGCGCGTGATGCGCGCCTGCCACCGTTGCAGCCGGGCGACAGCGTGGACGTGCACATCACCTCCAGCGACGACACCGTGGAGATCGCCAGCGGTGTGCAATACCAGGCCTGGACCTTCGGCAAGACCGTGCCCGGCCCGGTGATCCACGTGCGCCAGGGGCAGACGGTGAACGTCACCCTCACCAACCGCGGCACCATGCAGCACTCGATCGATTTCCACTCGGCAATCACCCCGCCAAGCCTGCATTACGTGGACATCATGCCGGGCGAGTCGATCACCTTCTCGTTCGTGGCCAAGGTGCCGGGCGCGTTCCTTTACCACTGCGGCACGCCGCCGGTATTGCTACACATCGGCAACGGCATGTACGGCGCGATCATTGTGGACCCGGCCGAGCCGCTGCCGCCGGCTGCCGAAAGCTACGTGCTGGTGCAGGGCGAGTGGTACACACAGCAGGTGTCCGGCACGCTGATGGCGGGCAACTACGAAAAGATGCAGCAGATCCGGCCGGACGAGGTGGTGTTCAACGGCGCCGCGTTCCAGTACGTCGCCCATCCGCTGACCGCCAAGCCGGGCGACCTGGTGCGCCTGTACGTGGTGAACGCGGGCCCGAGCCTGTGGAGCGCGTTCCACGTGATCGGCGCGATCTTCGACAAGGTGTATCCCGGCGGCAACCCGGCGCAGGCCATCGACGGCGTCTCCACCTACACCGTGGGGCCGGGCGAGGGCGCGGTGTTCGACCTCACCCTGGACGAGGCGGGCCACTATCCGTTCGTGGATCATTCGATGGCGCACGCCGTGCTCGGGGCGCAGGGCATCCTGGAGATCGCCACGCCGGGCGAGGCGCTGGCCAAGCCGCAAATCGCCAAGGCACCGGCGGATGAGAACGCCGCGCCGCCGCCGGCGGCCACCGGGCCGTACACGTTCGATCCGGCCCACGGCGAGCAGCTCTACGGCACCTATTGCGCCGCCTGCCACCAGCCCACCGGCCTGGGGCTGCCCGGTGCGTTCCCGCCACTCAAGGGCAACCCCGCCGTGCTGAACGCGGATCCGACCAAGCAGCTCGACGTGATCCTGCACGGCCTGCATGGCGAGGCCATCGACGGCGTCAGCTATCCCAGCGCGATGCCACCGTTTGCCGCCAGCCTCAACGACGCGGATATCGCCGACATCGCCAACCACGAGCGTATTTCGTGGGGCAACCAGGCCAAGCAGGTGACGGCCGAGCAGGCGAAGGCGGTACGCGACGCCAGCAAATAGTGCCGCGGGCGGACGCCTCGTCAACCTTGATGACTCATTCCAGGTTGACGAAGCGGCAAGCCCCGCCCACACTTCGCGGCCTCTGCCCTGGAGTCCGCCATGCCTGCTGCCGTCCGCCACGACTGGACCCGCGACGAGGTCGTCGCGCTGTTCGCCCTGCCGTTCAACGACCTGCTGTTCCATGCGCACGCCGTGCACCGCGAACACCACGACCCGAACGCGGTGCAGGTGTCGACCCTGCTGTCGATCAAGACCGGCGGCTGCCCCGAGGATTGCGCCTACTGCCCGCAGGCGGCGCGCTACGACACCGGCGTGCAGGCGCAGAAACTGCTGGAGATCGACGAGGTACTGCAGCGCGCCCGCGCCGCGAAGGATGCGGGCGCCAGTCGCTTCTGCATGGGCGCGGCATGGCGCGGACCGAAGGATCGCGACATCCCCAAGGTTGCCGCGATCGTGCGCGCGGTGAAGGACCTGGGCCTGGAAACCTGCGCCACGCTGGGCCTGCTGGGCGACGGCCATGCGCAGGCGCTGAAGGACGCCGGGCTGGATTACTACAACCACAACATCGACACCGCGCCGGAGTTCTACGGCGAAATCATCCACACCCGCGACTACCAGGATCGCCTGGTCACGCTGGAACAGGTGCGCGACGCCGGCCTGAAAACCTGCTGCGGCGGCATCGTCGGCATGGGCGAGACGCGCGAGCAGCGCGCCGGCCTGCTGCAGGCGCTGGCCAACCTGCCCGCGCATCCGCAGTCGGTGCCGATCAACCAGCTGGTGCCGGTGCCCGGCACGCCGCTGGCCGATGCCGAACCGCTGGACCCGTTCGAGTT
>DATJCF010000170.1:0-10900 GCA_035514935.1 Rhodanobacter sp.
GGCACGCGCTATCGCTACGGCAAGGTGCACTTCGACGGTTCGCAATTCAACGACGGCTTCCTCGACCGCTACGTGCCGTTCAAGTCCGGCGACTATTTCTCGCAGGACCAGTTGCTGACCCTGCAGCAGGCGTTGAACGGAGCGGACTATTTCGCCGTGGTCAACGTGCTGCCCGACGTGGACGAGGCCCGGGACGGCGTGATCGACATCAACGTGCAGTTGGCCCCGGCCAAGCGCACGATCTACACCGGCGGCCCGTTCATCGGTACCGATACCGGCGTGGGCCTGCGCGGCGGGATGGAGCGGCGCTGGGTGAACCGGCGCGGGCATAAATGGAAAAACGAGCTGGTGGCGGCGCAGAAGCTGAAAACGCTGTCCACGCTGTATTCGATCCCGATGCCCGGCGACAACCAGCGCAGCTACAACGTCGGTGCGAACTTCCGCGATGCCGACACCGCCACCTCGCAATCGCGCACGCTGGAACTGGTCGGCAACGAAACCCGCCAGTGGCACGGGTGGACGCGCACCCTTGGCGTGCACGCGCTGTCCGGTACCTTCACCGTCGGCAAGCGCGGCAACGAGCCGGACAACACGCCTGGCATCGAGCGCGGCCAAAGCACCCTGGTGTTCGCCGAGGGTTCGCTGTCGCGCAAACAGGCCGACAACATCACCTTCGTGCGACGCGGTTGGTCGGCCAGCCTGACCGCGCGCAGCACCGCCGGCACCCTGCTCTCCGATACCCGCTTCAGCGACCTCATCGCCGACGTGAAATGGATCCGCGCCTTCGGCACGCGCCAGCGCAACCGATTGATCCTGCGCGGCAGCGCCGGCATGACCTGGACCGACGACTTCGCCGCGCTGCCGCCGCAACTGCGATTCTTCGCCGGCGGCGACCGCTCGGTACGCGGCTACGGCTACCAGTCGATCGGCCCGCGCAACGCCGACGATCGCGTGATCGGCGGCAAGAACCTGCTGGTCGCCAGCAGCGAGGTCGAGCATTACTTCACCCGCAACTGGGGCATGGCCGCCTTCGTCGACGCCGGCAACGCGTTCAGCGGCACCGACTACCGCCCGAAGATCGGCGCGGGCCTCGGCCTGCGCTGGCGTTCGCCGGTGGGCATGATCCGCGTCGACCTGGGCACGCCGATTCATGACGATCGTGCGCACGGCATCGAACTGCATCTGGTGATCGGGCCGGATTTCTGAGTGGCCGGGAATTCTGAGTGGCCGGGAATAGGGAATAAGGAATAGGAAATCGAAAAGGCTAATGCAATGAACATCGCACCCACCGCCGTTCGCCCTGAGCGTAGCGCAGCGAAGTCGAAGGGCAGCCTATCGCCGGCGGCCCTTCGACTCCGCCGCTGCGGGCCTACGCTCCGGGCGAACGGTGGTGGAAGCATCATTCTCCCTCGGATCAAGTCGGTGGAAGACCAGCAAAATAAAACGGTCACCTCCGAGGTCGACATGAATACACGTTTCGCGGCACAAGCTGACTTTCCGATGTCTCATTCATCATTCCCTATTCCCCATTCCCTGCGCCCCCCCGCATGAAGTGGCTCAAGCGCATCGCCATCGCATTCGCCGCATTGCTGCTGCTCGTGGCGGTCGCGCTGTGGTGGCTGCTCGGTACCGGCGCCGGCCTGCGTTTTGCGCTGGCGCGGGCGCAGGCTGCCATGGGCGGCGCCTTGCACGTGCAGCAGGCGCAGGGCCGGTTGATCGGCCCACTGGACCTGGCCGGCGTGCGCTACGACGACGGCAAGGGCACCGTGGTGAAGGTGGCGAAGGCGCACCTCGACCTGCGCGTGTGGTCGTTGCTGGCCAAACGATTGCACGTGCTGGCGCTGGACGCCGATGGTGTCGACGTGGCGCTGCCCAAGCCGGCTGACGAACCCACCAGCTCCGGCGGCCTGTCGTTGCAACCGCCGATTGAACTGATCCTCGATCGCGTCCACGTCGGCACGGTGAAGGTGACGCAGGACGGCCACCCGCTGTTCGCCTCGAACACCCTCGACCTGGCCGGCAGTTGGACCAACAACAGCATCGAGCTGCGCCAGCTGGCGTTGCAGGCGCCCGATGGCCACGCCAACCTCGACGGCCGACTGGCGGTTGGCAAGAACTACCAGGGCAACGGCAAGGCCGCGTTCGCCTGGAAAGTCGGCGATACCGAATATGCCGGCAGCCTCGACGCCCACAGCGACGGCAAGCAGGCGCAGCTCGCGCTCAAGCTCAGCGCACCCACCATGCTGCAGCTGCAGTTGCAACTCTCCCAAAGCGGCGATTACGCCTGGACCGGCAAGCTCGACGCGCCACGTTTCGATCCCAGGCCAATGCTTGGCGACAGCTCGCCGAAGGCGCTGGCGATCGCCGTGCAAGGCCACGGCGATCGTTACAGCGGCACACTCGACGGCCGCCTCGACCTCAATGATTACCAGCTCCTGCTGCAACCGTTGCGCGCGTCTTTCAGCCACGACTTCGACACGCTGACCCTGCAGCAACTCACCCTCGGCTCGCCGCAGATCAAGGGCCGCGTGGAAGCCAGCGGCGCGGTGCATCTGGCGGCAAAACCGCTCAGCGCCGAACTGGACATTCGCTGGAACGACCTGCTGTTGCCGGCGGACCTGGCGGGCCAGGAACTGGCCAGCCACGGTCAACTCAAGGCCAGCGGCAGCGCCGAGACGTATCGCGCCGAGGGCAATGTCGACATCGGCCCGCCCGGCAAACTGGCCAAGCTGGCGCTGGACCTGGATGGCACCGCACAGTTGATCACCCTGCATACGCTGGCGCTGAAGCAGGCACAGGGCGGCCTGCAGGCGAACGGCACGCTGACGTTGCAACCGACCTTTGCCTGGGAGGCCGAGGCCACCGCCAGCAAGCTCGACCCCGGCCAGTTGTTCGCCGGCTGGAAAGGCGCGCTGGATTTCGACGTCGCCAGTCACGGCAGCCTGCCGGCCAACGGCCCGGACGCCACGCTGGACATCCGCAAGCTGGCCGGCACGTTGCGCGAGCGGGCCGTCAGTGGCGCCGGCAAGCTGCACCTGTCGCCGGACGAAGTCGTCGATGGCCAGCTCAAGCTCGCTTCCGGCGGCAGCACGGTGAAACTGGATGCCCGGCCCGGCACCAGCAACGACATCGACCTGCAGTTGGCGATCGCCTCGCTGGGCGACTGGCTTCCGAATGCCAGTGGCCGTATGGACGGCCATTTCACGATTCGCGGCAAGCAGCCGAAGCTCAGCGTCAACGGCCAGTTGCATGGCCAGTCGCTGGCCTGGGAGCAACAGAAGGTGGACACGCTGCAACTGATCGTCGGCATCCCCGACATCAGCCATCCGGCCGGCAAGCTGGACCTGCGGACCCGCAACGTCTACCTGCAAGGCCTGCTGTTCCAGCAGCTCAACCTGCTTGCCGAGGGCAGCCAGGGAGATCATCGCCTTGACGTCGACGCGCTTGGCACCCAGTTGTCCGGCAAGCTTGCCGTGCATGGCGCACTGAAGGGATCGGCCTGGAACGGCACACTGTCCACGCTCAACCTGGAGCCGCAGGGCATGCCTGGCTGGCGTCTGCTGCAACCGTCGAAACTGAGCTACAACGACGGCGCGATGAGCCTGTCCGAAACATGCCTGACCGCCGGCGACCCTCAACTGTGCGTGGCCGCGAAGCAGGACAAGCCGGGCAACCTCGACGCCAGCTACCGGCTGCAGGCGCTGCCGCTGGCACTGCTGTTGAACGCCAGCGGCAACGCCGACCTGCCGATGCGCGCCGATGGCATGCTGGACGGCAACGGCAAGATCCATCGCAGCGCGGCGGGTGCGCTCAGCGGCAACGCCTCGGTCCAGTCCGCGCAAGGCAGCATCACCTATACCGATCGTCCCGATGAGCCCCTGCTGCGTTACGACCAGTTGCGCTTGGTGGCCGAACTTGCTGCCGCCAGCCAGCGCGTCGAGATGCATGCCGGACTCGACGATGGTGGCCGTCTGGATGGCCAGGTCACGATCAGCGGTGCCCGGCAGTCGCTGGGCGGCCAGCTCGACATGCGGCTGAACAACCTCGCCGTCATCGAGCTGTTCAGCACCGAGGTGGCCAACGTCAAGGGTGCTGTCGACGGCAACTTCCGTTTCGCCGGCACGCTCAAGCAACCAGCGATCACCGGCCAGGCCGAGGTGCGCGATTTCGCCGCCGAGGTGCCTTCGGCCGGGCTCAAGCTGAGCAAGGGCGAGCTCACGCTCAGCACCACCGATGCGCAACAGTTCCTGATCCACGGCCAGGTGACATCGGGCGCCGGAACGCTGGCCATCAACGGCAACGCCGGCCTCGGTACCAACGCGCAAACGCATTTGACGCTCAAAGGCAGCCAGTTCACCGCTGCCGACATCCCCGCCGCCAAGGTGGTGATCTCACCCGACCTGACGGTTAAGCAGGATGCCGAGGGCATCGATATCGGCGGCGCGCTCAGCATCGACAGTGCCGACATCAATGCAGAAAAATTGCCCGGCGCCGGCGCCACCCAGGCTTCGCCCGACGTGGTGGTGGTCGACGAAAAGCAGCAGCAGGAGGCGACCAGCAAGCTGCCGATCAACGCCCGGGTAAAGGTGGATCTGGGCCGCAAGACGCACGTCGTCGGCATGGGCCTGGACGGCCGCGTCAGCGGTGTGCTGACGGTCAGCGAACGCCCTGGCCGCGCCACCACCGGGCAAGGCCAGCTCTCCGTCAACGGCACCTACAAGGCCTATGGCCAGAACCTGCAGATTCAGCGTGGCCAGCTGCTGTTCGCCAGTACGCCGATCGACAACCCCGGGTTGAACATCCGCGCCGTGCGCAAGCTCAACCCCAACGCCACCATCGACGAAGGCCAGGAAGTTGGCCTGCTGGTTTCCGGTACCGCGCAGCGGCCGATCCTCACCGTGTTCTCCAACCCGGTGATGGAGCAATCCGATGCGCTGTCCTACCTGGTCACCGGCAAGCCGCTGTCGCAGGTCAAGGGTGGCGAAGGCGACATGGTCGGCGCGGCCGCGCAGGCGCTGGGTTCGGCGGCCGGTGACCTGCTGGCCAAGAGCATCGGCTCCAGGATCGGCGTGGATGACATCGGCGTCTCCAGCAACGAGGCACTCGGCGGCAGCTCCGCATTCACTGTCGGCAAGTACCTCTCGCCGCGGCTATACCTCAGCTACGGTGTCGGCCTGTTCGAGCCTGGCGAAGTGATCACCCTGCGCTACCGCCTCACCCGGCGCTGGAACTTCGAGGCGCAGCAAGCCACCGAATTCAGCCGCGCCAGCCTGAACTACCGCATCGAGAAGTAGCGTCGATCTACCCGGGGCGACCTCGGCATGGCGACGGCGCTAGCCTTCAGGCCCCGGGTCGGTGCCCTGGTCGACGAACTGGAAGTGCGCGACGAAGTGCCCCCGGACAACCGTAACAACGCTGGAACAACCCCGCCTGTGGGATGCGCCGGAGCGTGGCCCGGCGATCTGTTGACGCCGATGAGGCAGGCTCGTATATTAACCCATATGGATGAATATAACGACCCCCGTCTCGATAGCCTCTTTGGCGCCATGTCCGATGCCACGCGCCGCGCCATCCTGGCGCGACTGGCGCAGTCGGATGCGCGAGTGACCGAACTGGCCAGCGCGTTCACGATTTCGCTGAACTCCACCTCCAAGCACATCCGCGTGCTCGAACGCGCCGGGCTTGTCACGCGCTCCGTGCAGGGCCGCGACCACGTGCTGTCACTCAACGCCGGTCCGATGGCGGAAGCCGCCGGGTGGCTGGAGTTCTATCGCCAGTTCTGGACCGACCGACTGGCCGCACTGGAAACATTCGTCATCAAGAAACGCCACTTGGGCAAACAAGGGAGCAAGCAATGACACAGGCACCAACCACCGGCGCACCCGCGGCGACCGTTCCTGCCACGGGTAGCAAAAGCGGCAAGGTCGTGGTCAAGCGAACCATTCCCGCCACCGTCGACGAGTTGTTCGACGCCTGGCTCGACCCCGAAAGCCTGGCGCAGTGGATGCGGCCTGGTACCGACGCGCTCAGCACGGCCACGGTGGACGCGCGCGTGGGCGGCACTTTCGAGGTGCTGATGCACTACCCCGACGGGCCAAAGCGCCACCACGGCGAATACCGGGTGATCGAACGCAACCGCAAGCTGGTTTTTACCTGGATTTCCGACGCCACACATCACGCCGAGACGCTGGTGACGGTGGACTTCCATCCGGCCATCTCCAGCACCGAGATCGTGCTCACCCATGAGCGCATGCCGGATCACGATGCCGCCCTCAGCCACAGCCATGGCTGGACGGCTGCGCTGCAACTGCTGGAAACCCTGCTCGCCCGCTGAGCACCACATGCACGAAGAGGAAACGAGATGACCACCGACATAGTCCCGATTACCGTTACCGCCTATCGCTGGGTGCCCGCCTTCGCGCAAGGCCTGGTGCGCGACCTGCGTGTGCGCTGGGCGCTCGAAGAAGCCGGCCTGCCTTACCGCGTCGAGCTGATCGACCTCAAGCAAAAGGACAGCGCGGAATACCTCGCCTGGCAGCCGTTCGGCCAGGTACCTGCCTATGAACAGGAGGGCATCAAGTTCTTCGAGTCCGGCGCCATCGTGCTGCACATCGCCGAGCAGTCGGACGTGCTGATGCCGCCCGACGCCGCCGGCCGCGCTCGAGTGCGGACATGGCTGTTCGCCGCGCTCAATTCGATCGAGCCCTCGGTGCAGGAACTGACGGGCATCGACCTTTTCCACGGCGACGAAGCGTGGACCGGGCAACGCCGCCCGCAAGTCG
Organism: Rhodanobacter sp.; assembly: GCA_035514935.1. Taxonomy (GTDB): domain Bacteria; phylum Pseudomonadota; class Gammaproteobacteria; order Xanthomonadales; family Rhodanobacteraceae; genus Rhodanobacter. The sequence continues at coordinate 6,783 of DATJCF010000170.1, forward strand.
AAAGTACCGTCAGGAAACGGCTCGGCGCACTCGCCGCCTGGCTGGGCGAACGCGAGTATCTGGAGACACGCTACACCGCGGCCGATCTGCTGATGGTCACCGTGCTGCGCAACCTGCGCCATACCGATCTGCTGGCGCAGTTTCCCACGCTGAAAGCGCATAGCGAACGCTGCGAGGCACGCCCCGCCTTCCAGAAGGCCTTGCGCGGCCAGATGGCGGATTTCGTGCAGGATCCGGTGGCGGCCTAGGAACCCGTCGGGCGTCGGTTTCCATGGGAGTGGGCCACCAACGTCACTGCTGCGAGGTTCAATCACGTTGCCTTCGATCAGAGGGCAAGTATAACATACGTTATAACTTGCCCGAGATCGCCCAATGAAACTGAAGATCACCACCATCGGCAACTCCGCCGGCGTCATCCTGCCCCGCGAACTGCTGGCCCGCCTGCGTCTGGAAAAAGGCGACGAACTGTTCGCGCTGGAAACGCCCGACGGCGTGCGGCTCACCACTTACGACCCCAACTTGGCCAAGCAAATGGAGGTGGCCGAGGAAATCATGCGCAAGGACCGCAATGTCCTGCACAAGCTGGCGCAATAAGCGGTGAGCATCTGGATCGAAAGGCTACTCGCCACCGCCATCCACGAGCGCCAGTTGGCAGAGCATGGCGGTGGCATCGGCGTGCGGGATGAAAGTCTGCTGGATTCAGCATTGGCTCGCCCGCAGCATCGACATGCCTATGGGGACCCGCCACCGGACCTGGTCGACCTGGCCGCCAGCCTGGCCTTTGGCTTGGCTCGAAACCACCCTTTCGTCGATGGAAACAAACGCACGGCGCATGTCTGCTATCGCGTTTTCCTCGCGCTCAATGGAGCCGATGTCATCGCCAGCGACGAGGAAAAGTACGTCATCATGCTTGCCCTCGCCGAAGGCACCCTGACCGAAACCGACTTCGCCGACTGGTTGCGCGAGCATGTCCGGTTCGATGCCGGCAAACGCGTGAACGAGCCGCGCGTTCGTTACGGGCGCCGCTGACCTCTGTCGCTCTGCCCCAAGGCAAACGATGCGGGCCGCGATCCGATGGATCGCGGCCCGCATCGTTTAGCCATCCATTGCGCGAAACGTGCAGTCAGACATCTCGACCAGATCCCGCGCAACCGGCCACACCCGCCTTACTGCACGCTGATCGAACCCTTCATCAACGCCGAATGCCCCGGGAAGCTGCAGAAGAACGTGTACGGGCCGCCGTCCTTGATCTTGCTGACCGGGAAGCTGACCGAGGTGGTCTCGCCGCCGCCGATCAGTTTGGTGTGGGCGATGATTCGCGGGTCGTCGGCTTTCACGTAGCCGCTGCCCTGGCCGGCAGCACGACCATCGGCGTCCACGGCTTCCATGTCGGAAGTCCTGGTGATCACCACGTCGTGCCCCATCGCCGCCACCGGCAGCTTGCCGGCATGTTTCAGGGTGATCTTGAAGTCCGTGCACGAGGCCGGCACCACGATCGACGAGATGCTGTATTGCATCGCATCCGTGCCCTCGAATTCGGTCGAGCAATCCGTGATCTGTGCGGTCGGCTTGCCGTTGGCCGCGGCGTTCGCGTCAGCGGCGGGAGTGGCCGGAGCGGCGGATGCGGCCGGGGTCATTGCCTGCATTGAATCCCGCGGCGCCGCTTCGGTCGGTGTCGCAGCGGTGGGTGCGGCTTCTGGCGCCTCCGCGGGCTGTTTGTCGCTGCAGGCGGCCAGCGCGAACGCGCAGGCGGCGGCGAGAATGCCGAGCTTGGTATTGATCATCGTCTCTTCTCCGTGGCCAAAACGACATCATCGGGCGGTGATGCTGTCGGCGACGTGAAGATGTGTTTTCCCATCCGTAACGAATCGCCTGCATGCCGCTCGCTTGACAGCATTGGGCGCTCGGTTGATGGTGGCGCGACCACCTACAGGGGATCCGCATGAAACGTCTTGCCTTATTCGCTGCATGCCTGTTGTTCGCCTGCGCTGTGTCCGCACAGGAGCGCTTCCCGCTCTGGCAGGGCGGCGTGCCGGGCTTCGAGGCGCGCGCCTCCATTCCCGAAATCTCGAAGGATTACTGGACCAAGCACGTCAACAATCCGAGCGTGACCGCCTACCTGCCCGATCCGGCGAAAGCCAACGGCACCGCGGTACTGGTCGTCCCGGGTGGCGGCCACACCTTGCTGGTGACGACGAGCGAAGGATCGGCGGTGGCCGAATGGCTCAATCAGCGTGGCGTCGCCGCGTTCGTGCTGCGCTATCGCCTGTTCCGCGAGGAGGGCTCGCCGTACAAGCTTGACGACGCCCGCGCCGATACCGAGCGCGGCATGCGCTTCATCCGGGCGCACGCCGAGCAGTTCCATATCGATCCGCATCGCGTCGGCGTCATAGGATTCTCCGCCGGTGGCGAACTGGCGCGCATGGTGACCTTGAGCCCGCCCGTCGCAGCGCGCGGCAAGGGCGACAGCATCGACAAGCTGAGCGCGCGTCCGGACTTTTCGATCCTGATCTTCCCCGGGCCGCTGCATGCCGCCGAGCGTGTCACTCCGGACTCGCCGCCGATCTTCCTGGCCGCCGCCAATGACGACCAATGCTGCTCGCAACCACCGATCGACCTGCTCAACGCCTATCGCAAGGGTGGCGCCTCAGCCGAGCTGCACATCTACCGGGCCGGCGGCCACGCCTACAACCTGGGCGAGCGCACGGACCTGGTGTCGCTGAAACATTCGCCCCAGCAGATCGAGGACTGGCTCAGCGACAGCGGCTTCCTCGGCCATCCCGCGCCATCGACGTCACCGCATCTCGATCCGCAGCCAGAGGCCAAATGACCGCAGGTTGATCGACCACCCGCCGCTCATCACCAGGAGCGGCGGGTAACCATGTCCGTCAGTCGTGGATCATCCCGATCGTTCGCAGCCAGGTATCGGCCAGCGCGGGCCAGTGGGTAATCGGGGAGGATGTCGCTCGCAAACCAAACGCATGCCCGCCGTGGGCATAAAGATGCAGTTCGGCCGGTACGTGCGCCTTCGCCAGCGCGGTGTAATAGACCAGCGCCTGGTCCACGCCATCCACGTAGTCGTCTTCCGCCTGCAGCAGAAACGTCGGCGGCGTCGTGGCTGAAACCGGAATGTTCGGATTCAACTTGCCGTCACCGCGGGTCAGATGCCCGGGATAGATCGGCATGGCGAAATCCGGTCGCGCGCTTACCCGGTCGGCCGCATCCACCGGCGCGTACAGCTGGCGATCGAAATTCGTGCTGATCTCCGCCACCAGGAACCCGCCCGCCGAATAGCCCAGCACGCCCACCTTGTGCGGATCGACATGCCATTGCGCCGCATGAAAGCGCACCAGCCGCACCGTCCGTTGCACGTCCTGCAACGAGGACACCGACAAGGCGAAGTTGTGCGGGCGACAATCGCACTTCCAGTCGTAAGGCAGGCTCGGCACGCGATACTTCAGCAACACGCAGGTGATGCCACGCGAGGTCAGCCAGTCGCAGGTCTCGGTGCCTTCCAGGTCGATGGCGAGGATCTGGAAACCGCCGCCGGGAATCACGATCACCGCCGCGCCCGTGTTCTTCCCCGCGGGCGCATAGACCGTCAGCGTGGGCCGCGTCACGTTGGTCACCGCCGTCGCCGGTTTTCCTGCCAACAACTTCTGGCTGACCGTGGCGGTTTCCGGACCGGGAACCGGCTGCAGATCGGGCGTCGCCCCCGGCCATATCGGTATCTGCGTGTGACCGGCCGAGGGTTGCCAGACCGTCGCCCGCGAGCTTGCGCACAACGCCAGAAGGCACAGTGCCACGGCACATATTTTCATGACACTCGTCCTTTGTGGCGCATGGGCCAACAAGGCAGTCCAAGACAGAACCCGGAGGGAACAACCCGCACCATGCTGCGAGCCGCATCGGTCAAGCGGCGGGACGAAACGGTGGCTTTTTCATGCCCTCGTCGCAACGTATCGCCCGGCCACCTGTCCCTCGCCAAATGAGCACACGCTTCAGATGGCTTGGCGCACGTCCTCGGGTTCGCCAAACCATCGGGACGCGGCCCGAAGGACTTCAGCCTGATCGAAGCGGCCTGCACCGACCCAGGCGACAAAGCCGTCGGGACGCAC